>JBJMGN010000119.1:0-6405 GCA_045807885.1 Pyrinomonadaceae bacterium
CAAAAGCTGCAGCAGAATTTTGTGTGCGAGCTGCCCGCAAAACGCATGGCCTCGATACCGTCGTAACGCGCTGCGGAAACAACTACGGGCCGCGGCAATTTCCCGAAAAGCTGATCCCGCTGATGATCGCGAATGCTATGAACGACGAACCGCTGCCGGTTTACGGCGACGGAATGAACGTGCGCGATTGGATCTATGTCGACGACCATTGCCGCGGAATTTGGCTCGCCTACGAACGCGGGCGTTCGGGTGAGGTTTATAATATTGGGGCACGAAATGAACAGCATAATCTCGACGTTGTAAGATCATTGCTCGACACTTTGGGGAAACCGCACGACCTTATCAAATTTATCGACGACAGGCCCGGGCATGACAGACGCTACGCTATCGATCCGACAAAATGCGAAACAGAATTGGGTTGGAAACCGCATGTGACGTGGACCGACGGGCTCGCGGCAACGATCGATTGGTATCGCGAGAATCAACAGTGGGTTGAACGTGTCCGCAGCGGAGAATATCAGAAATATTACGAAAATCTTTACGCTGAACGCCTTGGCCAAAGCAAATGAGAATATTGATCACCGGGGCCAACGGCATGGTCGCACGAGCCGCTGCTTCATTCTGCAAAAGCATCGGGGACGAAGTAACCGCATTTACACATTCTGATCTGAACATCGCGGACCGTGAAAAGGTGTTTGCAGATATTGAAACACGCCGGCCCGAAGTCGTTCTAAACTGCGCGGCATATACAAATGTTGACGGCGCCGAATCGAACGAAGCCGAAGCATTCGCCGCAAATGCCGCTGGTCCGGCAAATCTTGCAGCGGCCTCGAAAGAATTTGGTTCGATATTTGTAACGATCTCGACCGATTATGTGTTCGACGGGGAAAAAGAAGGATTTTACACGCAGGATGACTCGCCAAACCCGCAAAGCGTTTATGCAAAATCGAAGTATGAGGGCGAACTGCGAGCTGCAGCCGCGAACGCAGAATCTATAATTGTGCGTTCAGGCTGGATCTATGGGCACTACGGGACTAATTTTCTGAGCGTTCTTCCGAAACTCCTTTCGGGCGAAAATGAACTTAAAGCCATCGGCGATTCATACGGCACTCCGACGTTCGCACACGACTTGGCTGTACGTCTGCGCGAACTCGCAGCAAAAAAAGCAAGCGGCGTTTTTCATGCGACAAATGCAGGGCCCGGAGTCAGTTATTATGAATTTGCCGCCGCATCCGCAAGGAAGCTTCGCCTTGATCCGGCTCGCATCACGAGTATCTCGCATCATGACCTGCAACGGCCTGCAGCGCGTCCCATTAATTCACGATTGACATGTCTTCGAAGCGAAGGTATCGGTTTGCCTCCCCTTCGGGAGTGGGAAGGCGCTCTTTATGATTTTCTGGAGCATGCCCGGTATTAAAAAAGGCTGCCCGTCCGGACAGCCTAATCAATAAACAAAACTAAAATCATCAAATATCTGTTTCCGCCTTCGAGCGGCCATTCGTTTCCATTATCGGAGTAGAATCGTCATCGGAACCCTTTTGGTAGTACTCGTAGTATCCGGCCCCGTAATATTCGTATTCGATCGATCCTGATTTGATGCCATTTAGAACAACACCGTAAATTCGGGCGCCGATCGCGCCGGCACGCTGCTTGAACCTGCGCATCAAATGCAGCGAACTCCTGTTTGCCATCGCTACGAGGATAGTTCCGTCCACAACGGTCGAGAGAATCGCCGCATCCGTGAAGGAAATCGCGGGCGGCGAATCAACAATTATGTGCTTGAATTTGCCGCGCAGGAACTGCATTAGGTTCTTCATTTCATTCGAGCTGAGCAGTTCGGCCGGGTTCGGCGGTATGGGTCCACTGGTGATCACCTTTAGTCGAGGTAATTCCTTACAACTCTTGAGAAGGTGTTCGGTATTACGTTCGCCGGAAAGATAGTTCGTCAATCCCTGCGTATTGTCCATCTCGAAATAGCTGTGAAGACGCGGGCGGCGAAGGTCGCAATCGATGATCACAACATCGGCATCCGACTGGGCCAATGTAATCGCAGTGTTGATAGCTGTAGTGGTTTTACCTTCAGAAGGCTGCGACGACGTTACCAATATCGATTGCGGGGGCTTTCCCGCCGACGAGAACAACAGCGATGTGCGCAAGTGGCGATACGCTTCAGCCATTGGCGAATTTCGCTCGTCCAACGTGATCAATGCGGCGGATGGAGATATCGCGCCGCCACTGTTCTGACCGGCCAGCATACGTCTTCGTTCTGCAACGCCATGATGCGGAATTAACGCAAGCGTCGGTAATCCCAAATGACGGCCGATGTCTTCGGAAGTCCTGACCGAATCGTCCAGATAGTCCATCAAAAAGGCCAGACCAATTCCCGCTGCCAACGAAAACAAAAACGCCACGAAAATATTTCGCCCACGAGCTGGACCGATCGGCTCTGTCGGAGCTATCGCGTTCGCCGCGATCTTAATGTTCTCGGGTGCATCGTTGGCTTTTGACAGCTCTTGTTCCTTTTGACGCTGCGTGTATGTATCCAGAAGGCTGCGGTTTGTTTCGATCTCACGCTTTAACGTGATCATTTTCGTCTGAGCCTGGCCCTGAACGTTAGCGCTCGCTGCCTCCTGGTCGTATGCAGCCTGAGATTGTGCTTCCTGCTTCCGCGCGGCATCAAGCTGTGCTCGAAGCGAGACAAGAGCCCCCCCTACAGCTTCTCTTTCGATCTTTTTCTGATCGGTTTCAATGATCTTCGAAACTTCCTTTTCAGTCTTTTCTTTAGTTTCTTTTAAAGAAGCGATCTTGGCGTCCTTCTTACCGACTTCCGGATAAGCCTCGGTATATTTCACGAGGAGCTCCGATTTCTCGACTTCTGTTTGCTGGATCTGCTTTTCGATATCCCGGATCTGATCCTGAAGCTTCGCCTTTCGTTCGGTGTTGAGGCGGATCGTATCCTGATAGACCTTGCTATCAGCGATATCGGGAATATTCACCGCTTCGCCGCGGCGATTTGCCGCGTCTGCAGCGTTGAGCCTTGCCTCCAGCTGCCTACGCGTTTCCATCGCCTTCATATAGCTTTCGCTCATCGAACCGAGTCGGGTTGCGGCGAGGTCCTGGCCTTTTTCCAGAAGCGGAAGGTTCGATTCGCGCATCTGAGCCATAAGCTCGCCTTCCTGTTGCTGGATCGTCTCCTTAAGCTCCTCGATAGACTTTGTTAGATCCTCGATCGCTTTTCGCTCCCCCTGCGTCTCCCGCTCCTTATCTTCTTCGATGAATAGCTCAGCGATCTTATCTGTCACCTTCGCAGCAAGGTCTGGCTTTTCATGTTTAAGGTTGACATTCACGAGGTTTGTCCGCTCCTGGGGCACGATAGTGAGTTTCCCGACCAGGTCACCTACAATCACATTTGCACGAATTTCCTCTTCCGGAGAAAGCACATTCTTTTCGCGGTTGGTGCCCAGCTGTTCCGTATCCGATATCACAGGCAGAGCGTTTGCTTCCTCAGTCGTAGTCTTCGAACGCGAAAACAATGAACGGATGCTCGCAAAAACTCCGCGATCAGCTTTTCCGGCGAGGCCCTTCTCGCGGTAGAGCCCCAAGGAAATCACGACCTTTTTCATCAGTTCGGGATTCTTGAGAAGCTCTAACTGCGTGTTGTAATAATTGACGTCGTTGCCAAAATTGATGTTGATCGAGTCCTTTGAAGTGACCTTAGGTTTTCGCGGTTCGATCACCATCTGTGTTGTCGCCAGAAACTCGGACGGTTGGCGGAACATATAGAACGCCGCTGCGGCGGTCACTAATATCGTGAGGGCAAGAATCAACGGTAGTCGTTTATAAACGATGTTGAAATATTGCTGGACAGTACGCCTGCCTTCCACCACCTCATCGCTATATGCACCTCCATACGCTCCGGAATACTCATGAGTGTTGTGGCGTAACTCCGCGACGCGCGGCAATGTGGTCAGACGTTGTTCTTGTTCCATACTTCGAATTCATGACCCGTTGGCGGCCATACAAATTATGCTAACGGCAAAACTTTCTTATATCACATTAGCCGTTCGATTTCATTTAATTTCTCGTCGTGGCGGCTGTAAGTATAAGCGAATACTATAGAAAAACCCTTTGGATCTGCCTTTGTTTGGCAATATCTGCAGGTGTTATACTGATTATTTACACTATTCACCTGAATAGTAGGTAATACGATTATATGACCGCGCTTTCCGTAAACGGACCGGGTTCTGGCTTCGATTTTGAGCTGGGAATTCCCGGTTTTAATTATTCTGACCTCTTTGATGCTGTGCGTCTGAAAGAGTTAGCCGACGTTTTTTATGCTGAGGTACAAAATTCAGAGCCTGTTTTGGGTGATGCCTTAGGCAAATATATTGCAGCGGCCGGACGTGGCCTCGAAAAGCGCGCCGAATCAAGCTTGCTAACGGATGCTGCGCCTTTTTTGTCGCAGTTTTTAGCCCGGTTGTTCCACATCGAGCGCGAGCGGAATGAACTCGAAAAAGCGATTCTTGCCGACAATCCGATCTGGAAATATAAATTCTTCGTTCAGCGGCAGGCGATTAAAACATACAAACCTGAATCGATCACCGAAATGGATATTCCGATGCTGGACCGTGCGGTCGCCGACCTGCGGATGTTCGGATTCGACGAAACTTTGCCGCTCGACGAGGAGCTTGGTATAGCTACGATGGCTGTAAGACTCGTCGATGCAGACGATGTTCTAACGAAGGAAAGCGAGATCAACGATCGCACACGATCCACAATTTCGAATGTTCAAAATGCGTTTGAAAAACTTAAAGACAAGCCTTTCGGCAAATTATTTTCTGAATTCGTTTTGAAAACGGACGCTGTAGGCGAGGCGCTTACTGTGAAAGCGGCCCTCGGTATAGTCGAGGCCTGGTCGGCCGCGCAGTTTTACAAAAAAGAAAAACGCTGGAAAGCCTTTAAGGTGCCGCATGCTCTGGATTATCAAAACCTAGTGCATTTGATTCACCCGCAGACTGATCTGCCGAATGTTTTGCGCGGGAACAACAGCGAGCTACGTCGCCGCGACGGTTTCAAATTGACCGACGATCGCGGAACCATGCGCGACGCCCTCTATGAAGTTGATTACTGCCTGATCTGTCACGAACGGGAGAAGGATTCGTGCTCGACCGGGCTGCACGAAAAAGACGGCAGCGTCAAACGCAACCCGCTCGGCATCAAGGCCGAGGGCTGCCCGCTCGACGAAAAGATCTCCGAGATGCACCTGCTCAAAAAGATCGGGGACCCGATCGGCAGCCTCGCACTCGTTGCGATCGATAACCCGATGTGCGCCGGCACCGGCCACCGTATCTGCAATGACTGCATGAAAGGCTGCATTTTCCAGAAGCAGGAGCCGGTAAACATCCCTCTGGCGGAAACTCACACGTTGACCGACGTTTTGAATTTGCCGTACGGTTTCGAGATCTACCATTTGTTGACGCGGTGGAATCCGCTGAACGCCAAACGCCCGTACCCGCTTCCCTACAACGGTAAAAATATCCTCGTGGTTGGACTCGGGCCGGCGGGATTCACGCTGGCGCAATATCTGTTGAACGAAGGTTTCGGCGTTGTCGGCGTGGACGGTCTGAAGATCGAACCGCTGCCAGCAGAATGGACCGGCGATCTCGGTAAAACCTGCCCCAAGCCGATCAAAGATATCAGAGAGATCACCGAAGAGCTCGACCAGCGGATACTTTCGGGTTTCGGCGGCGTGATGGAATACGGCATCACCGTTCGCTGGGACAAGAACTTCCTCAACATGATGCAGCTGATGCTCTCGCGTCGGAAGCGATTCCGCGCTTACGGTGGTGTTCGGTTCGGCGGTACGCTGACGATCGAGGATGCGTGGGATTTCGGCTTTGACCATATTGCCATCGCCACCGGAGCCGGGCGGCCGACGATCGTCCCGATGAAAAACAATCTGATCCGCGGCATTCGTCAGGCGTCAGATTTCCTGATGGCCTTGCAGCTCACCGGCGCGTTCAAGAAAGATACGCTTTCCAACCTGCAGGTTCGACTTCCCGCGGTTGTGATCGGCGGCGGCCTGACCGGAATCGACACTGCCACGGAGATCTTTGCCTACTACCCGGTGCAGGTGGAAAAGATGCTGCAGAAATTCGAGACAATAGCAACGGAGATCGGCGAAGACACGGTTTTTCGAAAATTTGATGACGAAGAGCTTGCGATATTAAAGGAGTTTCTACAGCACGGCCACGCGATAAGAAACGAACGCAAACGCGCTGCCGAAGCAGGCGAGGAACCGAATTTTATTCCGTTGGTCAGATCTTGGGGCGGCGTTTCGCTTATTTATCGAAAACGCTTGCAAGATTCGCCGGCATATCGACTGAATCACGAAGAAGTACAGAA
>JBJMGN010000120.1:0-4171 GCA_045807885.1 Pyrinomonadaceae bacterium
GCGAGCAGATGCGTATGTCGCAAGCCAAAGCGAGCTCATTACCACCGCCGAGACAAAATCCGTTGACCATCGCGATCACTGGCTTGGGAAATGAATCCAGGGTATTGAAAAGCGAGCGCTGATAGAAAGTCTGCCGTTGCGTGACCGGTGTCCGATCAGCAAATTCGCTGATGTCAGCACCGGCGATGAACGACTTTTCACCTTCGCCGGTGATCACCAGGACACGGACGTCGTCATCGCTCCTCAGTTCATCCAAAGCAGCTATACCTTCTGCATGAACGGCACTGCTGAGCGCATTCAATTTGTCGGGCCTGTTGATCGTCAAAATTGCGACCGCGCCCCGCCTTTTTACCTTTATCGTTTCGTACATAGAGCCTTTAAAAAGGGAAAAGGTAAAGAGTTGAAAAAGGAATGGAAACAAGCGTTCTTCTGTTTCACATTTACCCGTTTCGCCTTTTCACCTTTATTCGTCAAATCCGTCGTTGATGTTATCGTCTGCTACCCAAGCGACGAAAAGCCGCACCCAGCTCTCTTTTTGCTCGGTGATCGAAACACCGACGCGTGTTGTTCCATAGCTTGCGGCTGACATCCGGATCACTTGAGCCTTTGCCTCTACAGGCACACCATCTGGCCGATGCGAACGAATGTACAATGTCTCTCCCTGAACGATCTTTTGATTAAGCTGGAACAGGGCTCCGAGCGTCGAAATGTCGTCCGTCTCGGTCGGCTCACTCCAGGTAGCGCCGTCGTCGGTTCGGCCTGAGACAACTATCGGAAGGCGCAATGCCATTCGCAATGCGAAGCGCTTTTCTTCGAAGCTCTGCTGGGTAGTGGGCAACATCAAGGGTTTTCGGTGAAATGTGAGCCGACACATCTTAGCACGGATGCGCTGCAGACTTCCACACCTAAAATCAATGCAAAAACCTAGAAAATCGGTCTGTCGCAAAGTAGTATAAGTAACTTATGAAGATCGCAATGACAAGCACTTCGTTTCGCGATCGGATAGAGGCATTTATGTTCTACAGCCGAAAGCTCGGCTTCAAGGAAAAGATGTATATACCGGAAGCGAAGCTTGCGATCGTCGTCTCGCCAGAGGACGAGGATGAAATGACAATGCTTCTTGAGCCTCGTTGAAATCTCGGATCGGACATTTTTTTCGACGGTATTTACAACGCCGGGATGCCGGTCATCATTTTGGGAACCGATGATGTCGAGGCCGAATTCGAGCGGCTGAAGGATAAGGGCGAAGTCTTCCAACATGCGCTGACAAAGACAGAATGGGGCACGCAGGCGATCTTTGACGATACCTGCGGTAACTTTATACAGATCTATCAGCCGTGATCGCGAAAGGGCGGGAGGCGGTGTTTCCCTTTGCGAACTTTACTGGCTTTGCGTGAAAATACTGGTCGATGCGTCGCACCGTCATTTTATATGGCCTCTCCATGGCCGCTCTTCTGGTCCTGTTGAAGTTGGTTGAATACCGTTATTTTGTACGCGACATCCCGCTCGAATTCTATATTGGCGTGGTCGCGGTGATGTTCACCGGTCTTGGCATCTGGGCGGGGCTGCGGCTCACGCGGCCGCGTATTGTTGAGGTCACCGCACCTTTTCAACGGGACGACGCCTCACTCAAACGCATCGGCATCAGCAAACGCGAATTCGAGGTCCTCGAACTCATTTCCGCGGGTCTTTCAAATCAGGAGATCGCCGAAAAGCTTTTCGTCTCGACATCGACTGTGAAGACCCACGTTTCTAATGTCCTCGGAAAGCTAGATGCGAGCCGCCGGACCGAGGCGATTGCCAAAGCGAAAGAAATGCGTATAATTCCCTAGCACTTTCGGCTGAAACCGCACTTTAATCGAGAAATCATCCTTTTGGCCGATGCGCGCCCGTTCGCATATCTGTAAATTCCTCACATCACTGGAGGAGAAACGTATGACAAAAATCGTTCTTGTGTTTGGTTTGATCTCGGGCGCGATCGCCGGCTTCCTGATGTGGATCCTGATGTCGTTCGTGGGGAGCGAAAGGATCGATTTCGACAGCGGCATGATCTGGGGCTACGCGACGATGATCATCGCGCTGTCGCTGGTCTTTTTCGGGATCAAATCCTACCGCGACAACAACGGCGGCCGGATCACTTTCCTTAAAGGGCTGCAGGTGGGGATACTGATCAGCATTATTTCCGCCCTTTGCTACGCGGCGAGCTGGGAGATCTATTACCCGTCGGTCGGTGACGAGTTCATGAAAAAGTACACCGCACACGAGCTCAACAAGTTGAAGGCGAGCGGTGCATCCGATACAGAGATCGAATCGACGCGCGTTGAAAGCGAGAAGTTCATGGAGATGTACAAGAATTTCTTTGTGCGTTTTGCGTTTTCGTTGATGGAGATCCTACCGGTCGGCATCGTCGTGACATTTGTAAGCGCGGCATTACTGCGAAAAAGTGAGGTTTTGTCGGAACAGCCGGCTTAAGGAGTGAAATATGGCAAAAGTAACTGGAATCGGCGGCGTGTTCATCAAGAGCACCCAGGATAAGAAGGCGCTTGCGGATTGGTACCGGGATAATCTCGGGCTGAAATTCGAAGATTGGGGCGGATCGATCATCAATTGGACCGACGATGCCCAGGTAGACGGCGGGATGACGGTATGGTCGACGGCCGCCCCGGACAGTAAATGGTTCGCTCCAAGCGAATCGAGCTTCATGATCAATTATCGCGTTGACGATCTCGACGGCCTGCTGGCTCAATTGAAAGAGTCCGGCGTGGAGATCGTCGGCGATCCCACAACCGATTTTAACGGCAAGTTTGCATGGGTCGTGGATCCCGACGGCAACAAGGTCGAACTATGGGAACCCATGGTGGCGGAAGAGAAAAAAGACGACTGAGTTTGGCAAAAGCGAATCTTCAAAATACCTGATAGCCGATAGCTATTAGCTATTTTTTTGTGCGGCTTTTAGAATTTAACCTTATGTCCGTTAGAGTTAGATTCGCCCCGTCCCCAACGGGCTACCTGCATGTAGGCGCTACCCGGTCGGCGCTTTTCAATTATCTATACGCACGCCAAAAGGGCGGCTCGTTCCTGCTGCGAATAGAAGATACCGACCTTGCTCGCTCAACCGACGAATCGACGCGTTCGATCCTGGAAGGCCTGGCGTGGATCGGATTAGCACCGGATGAAGAGATCCTTTTTCAATCAGCTAACGCCGATAAACACAGAGCGGCCGCTCTGAGGCTGCTCGAAGAAGGCAAGGCTTACCGCGACTTCACGCCTAAGGCCGAGCCGTCGGACGCGAATATAAAAGACGCGATAAAGGACCGCGCACGTGCTTCGCAGGGCGAAAAAGATCTTCGAAACATTCCCTATCGTGAGCTTTCCAAGGAAGAATCCGATTCACGAGCGGATTCGGGCGAACCGTTCGCGATCCGTCTAAAGGTCCCTAAAACAGGAAAGACCTCGTTCGAAGACGGTGTTTTCGGTTTGCAGGAACGCGACTACGCCGAAACCGAAGATCTCGTGCTGCTTCGCTCCGACGGCCATCCGCTTTACAACCTCGCAGTCGTTTGCGATGACATCGAGATGCGGATCACCGACGTCATTCGCGGTCAGGACCATCTGACGAACACGCACAAGCAGATCCTGATCTATGGGGCACTGGGGGTCTCGCCGCCGAAATTCGCCCATCTTCCGCTAATACTTGCGCCCGGCGGAAAGAAATTGAGCAAACGAATTCACGGCGAGATCGTTAGCCTTACAACCTATCGAGACGCCGGCTTCATACCGGCAGCGTTTCGAAATTTTCTGGCGCTGCTCGGCTGGTCGGCCGGCGAAGAAAAGGAGATCTATTCGCTCGACGAGCTGATCGAAAAATTCTCGCTCGAAGGCGTTCACCGTTCCAGCGCGATCTTCAACTACGAACCGAACAACCCGAAACGCTGGACCGACGACAAGCTCATCTGGATGAATGCCGAATACATCCGCACGATGCCGCTTGAAGACCTTCTGCCGTTCGTCAAGGAAGAGCTTAAAGCCAACAAGCTTTGGCGCGAGGAATACGAGGAGCACGATGCGGAATGCATAATGCAGAATGCACAATGGTACCGACATACCGTCGACGTTGTTCGGCAGCGTTTCTTCACGCTCAAGGATTTTTCTTCACAGGGTCGAGCTTACT
>JBJMGN010000121.1:0-3285 GCA_045807885.1 Pyrinomonadaceae bacterium
CGATATAAGCAGTCGTCACAACGCGACCCGTGTTCACGCCCGAGTATCGCGAAGCCATCTCGTTATACCCGGTTGCGATCAGATGCCGGCCGTAAACAGTTCGGTGAAGGCCAACCCACGCGAGCACGCTCACCGCCGCCAGAACCAAAAACGGGGTCGGGATGCCAAGGACATTACCGGTCGCGAAACTCTGAAGCCATTCGAAACCTGCCGCATTGCCAAAACCCTTCGTCTCATCATTCGCGATAAACCGGGCCAGTCCACGATAGAAAAGCAATCCACAAAGCGTAACGATGAATGGCTGTATGCGGACTTTCGTAACAAGAAAACCGTGAAGCAGCCCGAGCGAAGTAGTGACCGCAACGACAAGAACGACCGCAAGCAACGCGGGCAATTGCCACTCGGTGAGAAAGATGGAAAGAAGTACGCCGAGCAAAGCGAACACCGACCCGACAGAAAGGTCGATACCGCCGGTGATGATGACCCAACCCAGGCCGATGCTGAAAATGCCGTAAATGCCGATCAGCCTCGCGAGGTTTTGAAGGTTTGCGGAGCTGAGAAAACCAGGATTCAAAAATGCGAGAACGACGCAAAGGACGATCAGGAGCACGAATGTTCCAAGTTCTTTCCGCATAGGTAAACGGGAGACCGACTCCTCGGATTTTTAGCCTCGGCCGCGCAGTTGATTTATTTTCTTTTGAAATTCCTCGACCGAATCCTTCTTAATAACGAGGGTCGGAACGTTGATCTGCTTATTTGGCGGTATCGCAGATCTGTCGCCGCCTAAAATTTGCGCCATCAGCTTTACCGATTGATATCCGAACTCAAAAGGCTGCTGAACGACGGTCGCGAAGATGGCCTCGTCTTTAACACCCGCGAGCGTTTCGTCCTCTTCATCAAAGCAAATGATCTTGACCTGGCCGACCTTACCGGCGTCCTTGACGGCATTGAGGATGGCGGGACCATTGTAGCTCCAGAGACCGACCATCGCCGAGAGGTCAGGGTATTTCACGAGGGTATCTGCGGCGTTGGTTTTCGCACGGGCGCGGTCAGTGTCATCCGTGCGAATGTCGAGGATCTCGACCTTTGAACCCTGCAAAGCCTCTTTCAATCCTTGGTACCGCTCGGCCGCATTTCGAGCGTCGCTCTTGCCGACGAAGACCATGATCTTGCCGCCGTTGGGCAAAGCTTCTTTGACGAGCTCGCCCGCCTGTCGACCGGCAGCGACATTATCGGTCCCGATATAAAGGGCTCGTTCGCTGCCCGGGGCGTCAGAATCCTGTGTAATGACGAGCGCCTTTTTCGCCGTATCGTTTATCAGCTGAGTCTGGTTGTCAGGATCGACCGGGCTAATCGCTATCCCGTTTACGCCAATAGAAACCAGGTCATCAATGATCCTTTTCTGCTCATCAGCCGCTCCGCTGCCCGGCATCTTAAATTCGACAGTGAGGTCGTTGAGCTCGGCATCGGCCTTTTCGACACCCTTTCGAGCGATCGTCCAATAGTCAGAAGCATTGT
This sequence comes from Pyrinomonadaceae bacterium, assembly GCA_045807885.1. Classification (GTDB taxonomy): domain Bacteria; phylum Acidobacteriota; class Blastocatellia; order Pyrinomonadales; family Pyrinomonadaceae; genus OLB17. The sequence continues at coordinate 1,519 of JBJMGN010000121.1, forward strand.
TCGTAACGAAGGCGAGCTTGAAACTTTTGCCAGTCGAAGAAGAATTGCCATTTGTCGGCGCATTCGCGACGTTTTGATTGCCCGGAGCTCCGCATGAAATGCAAAGACAGGTAAGTAAGAGTGATAGCGAAAAGTAAGCGTTGGTTTTGGTCATAAACATTTCGTGACGAGCGTGAATCAACTGGTTAACCGCTTTTCCGCGAATACAATTTAGAATCGCAAATGTTCGGAAAAGCTGTAGTTCGGCAGTATGGAGAATATACTCCGTATGTCTGCTAATCGCCAAGTTCCAGAACCGCTTCACCTTTCAAGACGCGAGACGCAGGCGGCCGAACAAACTGCAGCCAGGCGAAGAACCGTGAAAAATGTACGGCTTTTGGCCTGTTTCGCTAACCATTCGAGCGGCGAGTTCGTCGATCGCCTCGCGACATCCGCGACGTGCAAGGACCGCCACCGTGCCGCCGCTGCCACCGCCTGTTATCCGTGCTCCGAAGAGTCCATTATCGCGGCCTGCTCGTACGAGATCGACAATACGATCGGTTCGCGGTTCGGTAAGCCCGCATGCTTTGTAACTCGCGTGCGATGAAAACATGAGCTCGCCCGCCTCGCAAAGCTGATCGTCCTGCACGTCTGCGGTCATCAGATCTGCGAATCGATGAACCCGCCAGTTTTCGTAGATCGGATGTTCCGTGGGCGCTTTTATGGCGTACATCCTATTCAGGTCGATCGACGTGGCCGTGTCCGTAGTGCCGCGATAAAGCGAAAGAAATTCCTGACCGCTCATCGCAACGGGAAGCACATCCTGAAACTTACTTTCATATTCTTTGGGCGTCACGTTTGAGAGATACCCGTGCCAGCGCGGATCATCTATCTCCATCAGCCCTTCGCCGACTTCTCGAACTCGAAGTCCCGCAAGCTCGGCAATTATTCTGTAACCCATAAAAGCGCCGACGCGGACCGACGAATAATCAGAACTCGAGACGGCATGCCTGACCCCGGAATCAATTCCCCAGAATTCAATCTCTTCAGGAATATCGATCCAGCCGCGGATCTCCGCCGGTTGACAGACAAGCGCGGTTAGCTTTCCAGCTTTGCCGCAGTGTGCGGTTATTTGGTCCATTACGCCGCAAGCTGCGCCGACGATATGGTTTTCCACGATCTGGCAAAGAAGTGCCAGGTCACGTGCAGCAATGTCGATCTCGTAAGCAGAACAGACAGCCTGCATCACTGACACCTCAAGCGCGGCCGATGAGCTTACACCCTTGCCGATTGGCACTCGCGAAGCAACAAGAACCTTTGCTCCGGATCTAAATCGAATTCCCAGTTCCCTGCACAGAACGAAAAAAGCGCCGGCGGCATAATTGACCCAACGATCTGCGTTTCGCTCGGCGAAGAAATTTTTAGCCGAAGCGAGATCGAGTGGTTCTTCGTCGCGCACCAGGTCGGCGAGATCCATCTCGAAAGTCGAGGTCTCTTCGCCAATTGCGGCGATTTCGATCACCCTGCTCGAGTTCTTTTGGATCGCCGCAAACGTCGCTTCGGCGATCGGCATTTCGAGAACGAGCGAGCCCGAATAATCCGCAATGCCGCCCATCACATCGAGCCGGCCCGGAGCGCGCGTGACGATAATTTCACGACTGGTGTCAAAGAAATTACCCAAAGGGCCCGGAGGCCGGTTCAGCAACTGAACGAACCAATCTACGTCTTCCAAACCGTGCGGATTTCCTTCGACTATTTTGAACACAACTGGGTTTCAGTCAGATAGCA
>JBJMGN010000122.1:0-4419 GCA_045807885.1 Pyrinomonadaceae bacterium
GGCGTTCATACCGGAACGCACGTCGATGCGCCGAACCATTTTATTGACGGTGCGAAACGCGTTCATGAACTCGATCCGGAAAAGCTTATCGGGCCATGTCGGGTGATCGAGATCTACGACGAGATCATCGCCATCGAGCCGGAACATATTGGAGATTTGGACGGGGTTGAGCGCCTCTTGCTGAAAACACGCAACTCCCAATTCTGGAGCGAGCCGGAACGCGGCTTTCGAACCGATTTCACATATATCACACCGGATACAGCGATAATGCTGGTTGAAAACGGCGTGAAGCTCATCGGAATAGATTATTTGTCGATCGAAAAAAGCGGCTCGCCGGGGCATCCGGTGCACGTCACGTTGCTCGCAAAGGAGATCGTGATTTTAGAAGGCCTCGACCTTCGCGAGGTCCCGCCGGGAGATTACGAGCTGATCTGTATGCCCCTAAAATACATCGGTGCCGGCGGCGACGGCGCCCCGGCAAGGACAATGCTTCGGTCGTTATGAACGTCAACGACAAGAATTACCGGGCCAACGTTTTTGATCTTGTTCGGCAGATCCCGCGCGGGAAGGTAATGACCTATGGCCAGATCGCGATCGTTTTAGGCGAGGGCTACACAGCACGCACCGTTGGTTATGTGATGCATAGCTCGGAAGATGGCGTGCCGTGGCAGCGTGTGATCAATTCACAGGGGAAGTGCTCAACTAGCAAACTTTCGATCCCGATAGATCTGCAGCAAACAATGCTCGAACAGGAAGGCGTGGTTTTCAGCGATAAAGGAAAATGTGATCTAGATCGGTTTCAATGGTGGCCCAAAGGGTCGGAGCCGGATGACAACGAGCAGGTTAGTTTGTTTGAAAAAAATTAGCCACGAATTACACGAATTTCACTAATGCAAGCCAATCAATTCGTGTAATCAGTGAAATTCGCGGTTAACGTTTTATCTTCCCCACTTTAGTTTGTTTCGCAGAACGTCGAAATAGTTGCGGTTTGGCGGTTGGACGAGATTAAAGGTCGTGTCGCTTTTGCTGATGACGACCGTGTCGCCACCCTGCATTGGGAAGCCGGTTTGGCCGTCGAGCGTTAGGATGACGCCTTCGTTCTCGTTCATCAATTGCAGCTCGATTCGCGCGCGATCGGGGACGACGATCGGCCGGTTTGTAAGCGTAAACGGGCAGATCGGCGTAAGTACGACGGCATTCATCGATGGGTAAACGATAGGTCCGCCGGCGGAGAGGTTATATGCGGTCGAACCAGTCGGAGTCGCTACGATAAGGCCGTCGGCGCGGAACGAATTCACAAAAAGGTCGTTTAACCGGACCTCGATCTCGATTATTCGTGCCAAGGCCGCTTTGTTAATAACTACGTCGTTCAAAACTCGGCCGGTTGCCACTAGCTCGTCGCCGCGGCGGTGTTCGACGTCCAGCAAAACGCGGCGATCGACCTCAAAATTGCCCTCAAGTATCGATTCCAGGGCAGAATACATCTCCTCGATCCGAAAATCCGTAAGATAACCAAGGCTGCCGTAATTCACGCCTATGACCAAAACCTCACGGTTTCCGATCATTCGGGCGGTAGCGATCATCGTCCCGTCGCCGCCGAGGACTGCGATTAGGTCGGCATCCGGTGCCGGACTCGTCTCACCGCGTTCCTTCCCGGTAAATACCGGCTCGCCGGTAACACCAACGCCGCGTTCTTTGAGCCAGGCGGACAGTTCTTCTGCCGTTGTACGCGCGTCGGCATTATTGGGCTTTACAACGATCCCGACAGACGATATTCGTTTTTCATTCATCCAACGGTGATAGGCCTGAAAACGCCTTTTAATTCGGCGCTTCATTGGACTAGGCTGTGCTTTTTGTTAAAATCTCAGTTTGCCCCAAAAGGCCTTGAATCCGCAATAAATAAAGGTAACTGATGTTAAAGTTTATCACCCGTCTTGAAAAGACACGTAACTTCGTTCTCCTGGTATTCGCCGTACTTATGGTCGGCAGCCTTGTGTTCTTTTATTCGCCAACCCGCGGCAACCTGAATGTAAATCCCGGACTCAGCACCGAAACAGCTGCGACCGTCGGCGGCGAGACCATAACTGTCGGAGATATCGAGCGGCAGCGCGAACAGTTCAGCCAGTTCAGCCAGGGGCGGCCTTATCCTGCAAAGCTGATCATTAATGGAATGATCGGCAGCAAGATCACACGTGTCGAGGCGGAAAGGCTAGGCCTAACGGCTTCGGACAAGGAAGTCGCAGATGCGATCCGTGAACAGTTCAAACCGGAAGACGGAAAACCTTTTGACCAAAAACGCTACGAACAAAGCATCGTCGAACGCTACGGCAGTATACGAGTATTTGAGGAAAGCGTTCGCGACGATCTGAGCGCGAATAAGCTAAGGGCATTTATAACCTCGGGCGTAACAGTTTCGGAAGAGGAAGTCCTGAAAGAGTATCAGCGAAAGAACAGCAAATTCGACCTTGCTTACGTGACCGTAAATACGACCGATATCGCAAAGTCGATCACGCCGACGGACGAGGAACTGAGAGCGTATTTCGAGCAGAACAAGCAGATGTACCACATCGATGTTCCTCAGAAAAAGATCAAATACATCTTTATAAATACCTCAAAGATCGGTGAAAAGCTGAACATTCCCGAAGCCGATCTTCGAGCCGAATACGACGCGCTTCCCGTTGAACGAAAGAAAGCCGGCGTAAACGGGCAGGAGATCGTTTTCCGGATCGCAAAACCCGAATTCGAGGGGCAGGTGCTTCAGAAAGCCACCGACCTCGTGACGCGGATGCGACAGAACGGCCCGACCATTAGTGAAGAAGCGTTTGCCGAGGCCGCAAAAGGCCAGTCGGAAAATGCCAACACAGCACCTAACGGCGGGAAGATCCCAGGTGTTGTTCGGGAGAATCTGAATAAAAAGGACGATCCGTACCAACGGCTCTTGACGATGAAACCTGGTGAAATTACAGAGCCGATCAATTATCAGGGCCGGTATTTCGTTTTGCGCCGCGGTGACGATGTACCGAAAACTTTCGAGGATGCGAAAAAAGAGATAGAGGTTTCATTACGGAACAGGCGCGCGTATGGTGCTGCGGCCGAATTAGCACAAAAGGTGGCAGATTCGCTCAAGCAATCCAAGGATGTTCAAAAAACCGCGCAGGAATTTGCCGGCCAGGCGAATATGAGCGTCACCGATATGATCCGCGAGACCGGATATGTAAAGCCGGGCGATACTGTTGATAAGATCGGCAATTCGCCCCAATTTGAAGAAGGAATTGCTCCGCTGCAGAACGCACAGGATGTCGGTGACAAGACGCCGATCCCTGATGGATTTGCGATCCCGATGCTTGTCGATCAAAAGGGCCCCCGGGACGCCGATTTCGAAGAAGTTAAGGCACAGGTGACCGAACTGGTTAAGATCCAAAAGGCGCAGGCACAAGTTGAAGAGATCGCAAAGCAGGTCGCTGCCAGCGCGCCAAACGCCGCTGGTTTAAGTGCTGCCGCAACTGCTAAAGGATTAACAGCGAAGGATTCGAAAGCGTTCATTCTCGGTTCGCCGCTGGGTGAAGGCCCGACTGCGACGACCAATGAAGCGCTCGAAAACGCGATCTATTCGATGAAAGACGGCGAGGTGTCGAAAACCCCGATCAAGGTCGGCGACAATTGGATGGTCGTAGGCGTAACGAAACGCGAAGATGCGAATATGGCAGAATTCGCAAAACAGCGAGATACGCTGATGGAGCAGATGCTTAGCCGGAAACGCGGTGAGGTTTACAGCGATTACCTAGCATCCACACGTCAAAAGATGGAGACGGCAGGCAAGATCAAGATATATAACGATGTGATCGCAAAGCTCGATGAAGGAGCAACCGATCCGTTTAGCGGACTACTCGACCAATAGGTCGAAGTAAAAAGTAAAAAGGCAAAATCGGGAAATCAGGTTTTGCCTTTTTACTTTTGCCTTTTCATTACCACCAGCCGAGTACTTTCCACCATCCCAGACCAACTGTTGACCAGATCAGGATATTGATAACCGACGCGATAAGGCCGATCGTCCACCAACGCTTTTGAGTAACGTAACCAAGCCCGAAATAGATCGGGGCGGGAGTTGTGCCGTAATGTGTCAACCCGGCGCTTAGATTGGCAAAATAGGCAAGCAGTAAAACAGTTAATCCAACCGGTGCGCCGAGGGTTACCGTTACGAGCAGAAACGCCGTAAACATTGCCATCACGTGTGCGGTGATCGATGCAAAGGCGTAGTGCGCGTAGAAAAATACAAGAACCAGGATCGCAAGGCCCATTTGCCAACTGAGCCCTTGCGCGGCGCCCGCAACCAAGCCGGCGAAACTCGACGGAATCGATGTCTTGCCGAGCTCTCCGGCCATCATTACGAGCCCGCCGTACCAAATGAAAACTTCCCAC
>JBJMGN010000123.1:0-5976 GCA_045807885.1 Pyrinomonadaceae bacterium
CATCTGCCATCGAAAGCCCCGTTCCAATTATCAGGACCGAGTCTTGCCGGTCGATCTTCGTATCGCTCTCGGGGGACCAAGCATCCTGAAAATATTTATCCGATCCTGTAAAGGAAAGGTCTGGGACATTCGGATGCGGCGGCAGAAAGTTGCCGAAAGCTAACACTATAGCTTCCGAGTAGATTATGCTTCCGTCCTCCAGGGTAACCTCACCTGCACTTTCGTTGGTTACCAAGCGCAGCGCTTCAGAATCGAAGATGTTGAGTACGACATTCGGCACAGCCTGCATGAGTGCGTCTTCAAGAATCGCACGCAGGTATTCGGCGAAATATTTACGCGGCACGAATGCGTCCTGCTCAAAATCATGACCCCGCTCCCCTAGCCATCGATGAAAATGCTCGACATCGTCGGGGAAAGCACCCATCTTTCCAGCAGGCACGTTTAGCAGATGGACATCGTGTTCGGTGCCAAACGCAACACCGCGCCCTACCGTCGTGCGTTTCTCGACGAGATTTATCTCGACGCGCTCACCGCCGCTGTACTTTAAGAGATTGATAGCAAGCAAGGTACCGCTGGCCCCGCCTCCGATGATCGTGATCCGTTTCATACCCTACGTCTGAATAAAAATCGAGCCGTGAAGCACACACTTCACGGCCCGGGATGGCGGCAAGAAATCGCGTCCTTCTTCGTAAACGCCTACGAGGTTAGCTGACGGGCTGGAAGCGAAGAAGTCTTCTTCTGTGAGCAGATTCGCCCCGGTTTTGCCTTTCGCAAAACTTTGGTTCCCCCGCGTTGCAGTTCATGCAACTTAGGCATCGAGTTTGAAAAATTTTACTTAATCATCGCCGCTCTTTGCAAGACAAACATCCTGTCCAATTCACTTTTCAACATCCATGATTCCTCCATTTCCATAATCCAACCTTCGGCTTCGAAGCGATCTTGGAAATAGCGGTTATTCCACTCTACCTGGCTGTGCGATTCCGCGTTTGGTTTTTGGCTATATCGGTATGTAGCGTCTCATACATATCAAAAAAAGCGGCCCGCTTCCGGACCGCTAAAAAACGATTGCAGAATTTGTTTAATTTACTGGAAACGTTCAGCCGCTTGTGAGGGACATTTCGCCGAACCGAAGGAACAATAGACGCAGCAGTCACCCGGGAGGGGGCGAAGCAGCTTTCGGCAGGATGTGCACTCATAAAAGAAAACACACGTATCTAGCGGTACTGATTCTGTCTTCTGATATCCGCACTCCGGACAAGTCAGCATAGACAGTTGGGGCAGATCAGTGGAAGTTGCGATGGTATTCATAGACATCGGCATGCTACTCACCGGGTAATTCAGCGTTATTATTACGCCGTCAATCATACGGTCATTTTGACAAATCGCCGAATAACCGAAAACTGTAAAAATTGACAGGTTGAAAAATCACCGCGATCAATGGCCCCAGGCATAGGTAAGGTTAACTATGCTCGCTTTTTCATCTAAGGACACTTTAATTGATTTGAAACCCGTGATTGCGCATTAAAACCTAGAGTGTTTTAGGCGAATCGAGCGGCTCCGAAAATGATTAGGGGGTCAAAAGCGGTTTCACCTTCGCGTCGAATTCGTCTTGAAAAATGACGCCATCGATTCGGCCGACGACATTTCCCATGCGATCAACGATGACAGTTATCGGGAGATTATCGCTGTCGTCGAATAAACGCTTGGTTGCTTTCGATCCGAGTAAAACTGGATAACTCATTTTCTTTCTGCCAACGAAAGATCGAACGTATGCCAGATTGGTCGGCGGGTAGGTTATGCCGATTATCTGAAGGCCGTCTGCTTTGTATTTCTCGTGCCATTTTACAAGCTCCGGAATTTCCGCCAGACATGGTCCGCACCATATAGCCCAGAAGTTCAGCAAAACGATCTTGCCATTAAAATTGCTTAGTTTAACGATCCGCCCTTTGAGATCCTTCAATTCAAGAGCCGGAACCTTTTTTGCACTGAATTGCGCAAAGTGCGAAACAGCAAGAGCGAGTATAAAGATCAGGGTCGTGATCGTTTTCATTCGCACCTTAAAACAAATACCTGACGCCGAGCAAAAGATTATAGTCGGTCCTTAAAACCTGCGCGCCGGCGTTGCGAAATACCGGAAGCTGGATGCTGCCTTCGACGACGAAGCGTGGATGCGCCGCGTACTGCAGCCCGGGCGACAGGTAATATTCGGTCGACGAACTTTCCGGTGCGACAGCGCCGTTCAGCCGGCCGGAACTACGAGTTAAAAATGTCGATTCCAGGATCGCAAAAAGCTCGCCGCCGGGCTTTTGATAGTTGCGGGGAAAGAGCACGTACTCAAGATCGGTATTCAAACGAAGCTCGTGGCCCATTCGAAAACCATCGCGTTCGGTACGAAGAATACCTTCGGCATTTCCGCCGAAAATAAAACGCCCGCCGGCCCGTGAGAATGAGACGTCAAAATGCGGAGTAAAGCCGCCGCTTATCGGCGTCAACTGCTGCCGTACAAAAGCCGGTGCGTCGACTTCCTGCAGTGTCGGTGCGGTTTTCTTCCCTGTCGGAAGTTCAACGCCGAATCGCGCGGCCGCCTGCCGGTCGCCATAAGTTTTCACGACGCGAAAGAAACGATATTTTGTCCAGAACGTTATGTTCCCCAGACCCGCACCCGACCCTTTGTTTGTGCTGTCATCGAAACTGGTGCGCGAGAATGGGACCTCCAATTCAAGCTGAACATGCGGACTCGGCGTATACGAAACGCTCAGGTCTCCCATTTGCCGCCATACATCGAGCCCACCCAAATGCTGCTTTACGAAATAGACGCGCGGCGTAAAAGCTCCACCTTTGAAAACCGTCAAGCCGGGCGATGTGGTGCGGATCGGTGCGAGCGGCTTTGACGCTTCCACATTTTCTTCCGTTAGATCCAGACCTCTTTCCGGAATGAAATTTGCACTAATAAAAACGAACTCATTCGACGAATGATTCGTTGCGGTCGTTGGCGTTACGGCTTGCGGATCGATGACCTCATAGGTGGAAGGAATTTTGCCGACGGTGGACCATGATCCGGTAATTTCCACTGTTGTCCCGTCACCGGAGTTACCGATGATCGTGTCTACGTTCTTGCCCTCAAGGGCGAATTTCTGTCCGGTTGGTTCCGAGGTGACGAACCATTTTCCGGATTCCTTCGAAAGTTTTCCGCCGACCGTTATATCAGCCGACGCAAGGGTATATCCAGCCTGTTTGAGATTACTTTTGAGCGCCGCGAACAACACAGCCTTATCCGGCTTCGGCGCAAAGACGGCCAATCCTTTCTTAATATCGGTGACCTCTATTTCGGTCAATTTCGGTGCAAATTCGAGACGGCTAACTGCCTTCTGTATATTGAACACTCAGTTGCCGCATAGATAACCCGCAATGTGCATCTGTACGCGTTTGACCTGTGCAAGTGCGTTCATCCCAAACAACAGCATCGTCGTCGTTACAGCGACAAATAAGATGCCTTTTTTCCGATTCATAGTTTTCCTTAGTTGACGATGATCGTCCCACGTATCATGTCCATGCCGCATGTGAAAGCAAACGAGCCGGACTCTCGCGGGACGAACCAAACCGTCACTGGTTTATTGACCGGCAAGTTTCGGTGGATGCCGTATTTCGGTATCAGGATTTCCTCGCCGCAATTCCTATTCGATGTTCGCAGGAAGGTGATGTATGCACGAATGCCACGTCGCAGGCGAAAGCTTTCAGGCTGATAGCGCTCTTCCGCCAGTGTTACGCGCACGCGCTGGACCGGAGGTTTGGAACTCGTCTGGCCCGAAGCTGCCGCAGGTATAAAGACTGACATCACTAAGGGCGTAGCAGCGAAGGCTAATATGTGTTTCCATTTCATGGTTGTTTAACTTGAAGTTCAGAATTCGATACTGTAACTATGGGCGAGAAAAGGCGTCGAACGCGGACGCTGCATCCACACATTCGGCGCCTTATTGCCGGTTACGCTTCAAGGGTAAACCGGCGAAAGAAAATTTATCATTTATCTGCCAAACTAAAAAATGCCGAGCGATAAAATACGACAGTCGCCGGCGATTTCTTGAGAGAAGGGCATTACACGAGCAAAATAATGAGTATGAACCAGCCGAACCGGTTGATCTGGGGCAGTTGTTTTTTCTGCCTTATTGTTACGCTTGCGGCTTGCACAGCGACAAATACGGAACCGGCGAAAGAGCTTCCTGGAACAGAGGTGCGCGTTTCTCCTGCAGGGCGTGACGCAGCGGAGCCTGCGATTGCTGCAGACTATTCGGGCAATATTCTGATCGCTTACGTTGAGCACGCTGGAAAAACAGCAGACCTGTTTATGCAGAAGTGTGATTCAAATGGAAATGCAGTCGGCGAACCGGTTCGGATAAATCCACGCGCCGGTGAAGTGAAGGCATGGAAGGGGGATCCACCATCGATCGCGATTGGTGTTGACGGAACGATCTTTCTCGGATGGACTCGCTCACTTCCGAACGAAACGGCGCGCGGGAATGACCTCGTCCTTTCCGTTTCGAAAGACGGTGGTAAGTCTTTTGGCAAACCCGTGAAAATTAACGATGATGTGAAGCCCGCTTCGCACGGAATGCATTCGATCGCCGTAGACAACAATGGACGTATTTTTGCATCGTGGCTTGACGAGCGCAACGTCAAGTTCGAAGACCATTCCGGCAAGGCGGTCGGAGGCGCGATGCACCACGAGGAAACGGAACCAAATAGCCAGGTCTATTATTCGTTTTCCGATGACGGCGGGCGAACATTTGCCCCGAATACCAAGATCGCATCCGAGGTATGTCCGTGCTGCAAGACAACTGTTCTATCCGCCGCAGACGGAAACGTTTATATCAGTTGGCGACAAGTCCTTGCCGACAATTACCGGCATATTGCGGTCGCGCATTCGAACGACGGCGGGCAAACGTTTTCCGAAGGCGTGGTTGTTAGCGACGACAAATGGCAACTGAATGCATGTCCTGTAGCAGGCGCTGCCTTAGTTTCTGAAGCGTCGCAAACACTGAGTGTCCTGTGGTTTACCGCTGGCAATGCAGGCTCCCCGGGGCTTTACACAGCAAGTTCGACAGACGGCGGAAAAACTTTTGGAGCACGTACCCTGGTCGACGATGATGCGAACGGCGGTACGCCCGTATTGCTATCGAATGGCGGGAAATCGACCGCCGTTTTCGCCGGCATGGACGAAAAGATTCTGTCGAGCTCTTTCGAGTCCAGAGCGGCTCTCCCAATTCCGATCGCCGAGGGATCGGTACCCGCTGCCGTCTATTCAAACGGAAAGTTGATCACGTCGTTTACCCGCAGGGAGAATGGTAAAAGCGGGGTTTGGCTCATTGCGGGCTAGTGTTGTCGCGAAAGTTGACAACGGAACGGCAAGTATTTTCGATCCGGCAAAAAGAGGGGTCGAACAGTCGATAATTCAATGGTTTGTTCGATACCCGCGTCAAACTGCGTAGGGACGAGCTAGTTTGGCAACACGAAATTTAAAATACGAGTTTTATAAAATCGACCCTCGCGGAACACTTCAAAAGGTTGTTGGATTTTCGGGCCTTAAACTGGGCAATTTCCGCTCGGAAGCAAATAGGCAGAATAGCGGCTTTCGGCTAGGCGATTCGCAGTCGTTTCTTGCTATTTGCCGAACGATTTATAGATCTACCGCATTCGTTATTTGCCTGCGTGCCTTCAATTAAAAATCCGCGTGCTCTCAAATACTGTCATTTTTGACAGTGTTCCGACACCTCAAAAAGGCGTAGATTTGGCGTGTTTAATGACAATAGCGCGTCCGGTTCACTGTTTTGCAGGGACGAGCAACGATTTAAGCAACCCAGCATGCAATGAGCTGTCAAAGGCGGCTCGCAACCTGTCGGATACTAACCCAAAGTGAGGAAGTCTAAAATGGCCCTAAAAGAAAACAAAAATTTTGACGAAAATATAAGCTCCAAAAATGAA
>JBJMGN010000124.1:0-11521 GCA_045807885.1 Pyrinomonadaceae bacterium
TGCGGAAACTTCATTTTATAAATCCAGATTTGAACGCATTGGTTTTGATGCGAACTCAAATTTCACGTTAGACGACTTTGGACGGCTCCCCATCCTGACGCACGAGGACGTTCACGGTGCTGGAACAAATTTGATATCAACGGCCATACCGAAGGAATTCCTCGTACAGGATTCGACCGGCGGTTCGACGGGGGCACCGACGCGGATATGGACGGGTCCGGAGGAGCGGGGATGGAGCGAAAGCGGGATCGAGTTTGCACTGGAATCGATCGGCGTCCCGGCAGGGTCGAGGACCGCATACTTCTGGGGTCATCATCTTGATCCCCAACTCAAACCGACGCTAAGGGAAAAGTTACGAAGTTGGGCAATGAACTATCGTTTCTTCGATTCCTTTCGACTTTCAAATCAGACATTTCAGGCCTATCACGAGCAATTGGAGCGTTACGCGCCGGACTGTATCGTGGCGTACTCCAGTGCTTTAGGGCAGTTTGCAGAATACCTTAGGGCGAACGGGATTCGGCCTATTAACTATCCCCGTGTTTGCTTTGTTACTGGTGCGGAAAAACTTTATCCGCACCATCGGTCCGCGATAGAGGAAGTATTCGAATCCGACAAGCCAGTGCATGAACGATACGGTGGACGAGACTTTGGGCCGGTTGCGATACAGGCCGACCCGAAAGTCAGCTTGAGTTATTCAGTTGATTGGACCTGGGCGTTAGTCGAACCGGAAACGCCGGATATTTGTTCGCCGATCCTGGTAACGAAACTGCACGCCGACGCCATGCCTTTGATCCGTTATCGCGTGGGAGATATTGGCAGGTTTTCAGCTAATGCGAAACCGGGATGGCCGACATTTGAACTCGACGAGGTAATCGGACGTGAACTGGACGGAATACAAAAACCCGACGGAAGCTGGCTGCACGGATCGCAGTTTCCTCATCTTCTCAAGGATTTTCCGGTGAGGGAATTTATGCTGGTTCAGGCAGAGGATCTAAGCATCGAGATGGCGATCGTTCCGGACACCGGGTTCGGCGAAGCGGATCGTCGAAAAATATTTGAAACGATCAGCACAAATACGGGGAATCTCCCTTTTGAGATTCGTTTCACTGACGCGATCGATCGCGGGCCTGCCAACAAATGGCGGCCCGTCGTAAGCAAGGCGCGAATCTAAAGACATAGTGACACCTGATTTTACCAATTCAGTACCGGACCCTCGCGTTTCGGCCGTTCGACTAGACGCGGCGGAATACGACCATTCGAAGATCGGAGAAGCACTGCGTCGAAATTGCGAAATTCTTGGATGGACCTCGACGTCCCGCGGAGCCTTCGGGGCAGTTATTGAAGAAGGTTCGGAAGTGGTCGTCAAACCGAATCTTGTCTTTCACGAAAATCAAGGTATCGGCGGGATTCTCGAACTCGTTTCAAATGCGTCGATCATCATAAGTGTCGTCGAAGAAGTTTTGAAAGCGAACCCAAGGCGTGTGGTGGTCGGCGATGCTCCGATCCAAAGCTGCGACATGCAAAGGCTCCTCGATGCGATGGGTTTATCAGGTTGGTCCGAACGGTTGATGGAGACGGACGATCGATTCGGCGGTATTTTAGATTTTCGCCGCACCCTTTCGACGGTTGCAAAAGGTGTAAGGTCCGTCGAAGAAGCTGTAAGGCCGATCGAGAAATTTCTGCTATTCAACCTGGGCCGTGAGAGTCTGCTCGAATCAATTTCCGACTCGAAGAATCCTTTTCGCGTTACGTGCTACGACCCACGCCTTCTCGAAAAAACGCATTCGGTTGGAAATCACCAATACCTCATCGCAAAGGAGGTAATAGATGCGGATGTTGTTATCAATCTTCCGAAACTCAAAACGCATAAGAAAGCGGGAGTTACAAACGCGTTAAAAAATCTGGTCGGTATAAACGGCAACAAAGAGTATCTCCCCCACCACAGAGTTGGTGGTTCCGATGGGGGAGGTGACTGCTATCCCGGAAGTGATCCGATGAAACGCATCCTTGAGAAAGTTTTGGATCAGCAGAACTCCGCATCCTCCCGTACAACCGAGAAGGCAATGTCGTTTGTCAGCGAAAATCTTCAGCGAGCGATCCGCCTCAAGGGTGACGAAACCGGCGTTGAAGGCTCGTGGTCAGGGAATGAAACAGTGGCGCGTATGGCGCTCGACCTTAACCGGATCGTTCTTTACGGGAACTCGGACGCGACATTGAGCGACGAGGTACAACGGCGCGTGATCCATATTTGCGATGCGGTGGTCGCGGGCCAGGGTGACGGACCGTTGGCGCCGGAACCATTTCCACTTGGATGGATACTTGCGAGTGAGAACGCTGCCGCAATGGACTGGATCGGGGCGACATTACTGCAATACGACCCGAAAAAAATTCCACTTTTAGTCCACGCTTTCGAACGTTTTCGCTGGCCGATCGCAGAATTTATGGGACGTGACGTGGCATTACTAGATGATTCTGGTGGGAAAGTGACGGCTGACCAATTACCGGGCCGGGCTGCTACGGTTCGGCACCCAGCGGGATGGCGAACGGCGGCGGATGCTCGGATATAAGTTTTGAAAAGGAACGTACTCCAACTTATCGACAGTTTCGCGATCGGCGGAACGGAACGGCAAGCGGTCCAGCTAGCCGACCTGTTGCGCGCAGGGTCCACGTACCGTGTGTACATCGGGTGCATGGACGTCCGCGGACCCCTTTATGAAAGGGCCCGGGAGATTAGCGTTGAGGAGATACCCGAGTTCCGGCTTAAAACCTTCTATGACGTCAATTTTTGGATGCAAATCCGACGGTGTGTTGCATTTTTAAAGAGGGCCGAGATTGGCATCATCCACACGCATGATTTTTATACGAATATTTTCGGTATGACTGCTGGGCTGCTTGCGGGAATTTCTGTCCGTATTGTTTCGAAACGAGATATCTTGTCCCGGACACGAAACCAGTTGCTTGTGGAGCGGCAGGCAGTAAGGTTTGCCGATCGAATCACAGTCAATTCCGAGGCGATCCGATCGAATCTGATCAAGAATGGCATCCCCGCGGACAAGATCGTTCGTGTGTACAACGGATTAGACGTCGATCGTTTTGAAACGCCGGCCGGTTTCGAAAGATGCGATTTACTCAAAAGACTGGGCATAAACTCTGGTCATCAAAAGGCTCGCGTCGTAACGATCGTGGCGAATCTGCGGAGTGATGTTAAGAACCATAAAATGTTTCTCAAGGCCGCCGAGAAGATAAGGTCGGAGCTTAGTGACGTGATATTCCTGCTTGCCGGCGAGGGCGAGCTTTCGGATTCGCTAAAGATCGAAGCCGGGCGCTTAGGATTGGGCGATAGCGTTTACTTTTTAGGCAGGGTCGACGATGTGCCAGGACTTTTGTCTGTTTCGGATGTGTGTTTGCTGACATCGAAGTCGGAGGGCTTCTCGAATTCGATACTTGAATATATGGCCGCCGGTAAACCGGTTGTGGCTACGGACGTAGGAGGGGCTGGTGAGGTTGTGGATGACGGTGAAACCGGTTTTCTTGTGCAATCGGACGACGCCAATTCTGCAGCAACAAGAGTCTTAACGTTGCTCCGCGATCCGGATCTTTCACGGCAATTTGGAGAAAGGGGAAGGCAAAAGGTCGAACAGCGGTATTCGCTCAACGCTCAGATCGATCAAGTATTGGAAATGTACGACGGCTTGCTGCGCGCTAAACGAACGATCCCTTTCAGGCAGCACGTATAAGTAAATGGTTTTACGTAAACAAGACTCGCGGCCGATCCGCGTGCTGCTTATCGGACCTGACCTTCCGATCGTCGGCGGGCAGACCGTTCAGGCGTTGATGATCATCGAGAGGTTTCGGAATGACGCGGACGTTCATGTCGACATGCAGCCGATCAACCCGCGATTCCTGCCGCCGATGCAACGAGTGAAGTATTTGAGAACGGCGGTAACGTCTTTCAAGTATTTACTTGATCTCATCACCAAAGTGCCACGATACGACGCGGTACATATATTCTCCGCGTCTTACTTTTCATTCATTTTGTCACCCATCCCGGCAGGAATAATTTCCCGTATTTTTCGCAAAAAGTCGATATTGCACTATCACAGCGGCGAGGCCGACGACCATTTTACGCGATGGAAGAGCGCCGGCCCAATGACGCGAATATTCGATCGGATAATTACGCCGTCGAACTATTTGGTCGACGTATTCCGGAAGCATAAAATAGACGCCCGATCTATATCGAATGTCGTTGACATGGAGAGGTTCAATTACCGAACGCGCTCGCCCATTAGTCCCGTGTTTCTCTCGAGCCGGAGTTTGGAGCCCCTCTACAACGTGGAGTGCACCGTGCGTGCCTTTTCGATCATTCAATCTTTGATACCGGACGCAAGCCTGGTCATCGCGGGCGACGGCAGTCAGCGGGCGATGCTTGCGGATCTCGTTAAGGAACTAGAGCTCCGAAATGTGGAGTTTTTGGGAATGGTTCAACCTGACGAGATGCCTAGCGTCTACGATCGGGCCGATGTGTTTCTGAACACGCCGAACGTTGACAACATGCCTAATTCGATTATCGAAGCATTCGCGAGCGGGTTGGCGGTCGTGTCGACAAATGCCGGCGGGATACCTTATATCGTCGATCACGAGCGAAACGGACTGCTTGTTGAGAAAGGCGACCACGAAGGAATCGCCCAACAGGCATTGCGTTTGCTTTCTGACCCCGAACTCGCTCGACGTATCACGGAAGAAGCCCTTCGAGACTGTGAAAACTACAGATGGAGGAGTGTGCGGCAACAATGGGTCGGACTTTACGAGGAATTGACCATGCGGACGCGATACCAAGCGGTTGCCGCAGATGAACGCACGAGTGTCACTTCGTAAACGATCTCTAGGCTCCTTGCGAAAGCTGGCGGGCATGAGTTGGGCCGAGATCAGCGACCGCTCTCGGCAGGGTTTCTCCCGAAACATTGAAGCGCTCGGTCTGTTCTCAGGTAACACGGAAAAGGCGCAGCGATCCGTCATAACCGCATTCGCCAACGGTAAGCCTGAGAGCTCCCAACGACTTCTCGAATATTTTCGGTCACGTAATGCTGCTTCATTGTATCGGTCGTTCGAGGCGCCTCAACGCACCGTTTCGATACTGAAGGCGAGATTCCCGGAACACGTACTTAATATAATTGCAATATCGGACCGAATTTCGAAAGGCTACTTTGATCTGCTCGGTTACAAAGATCTTTATTTCTGCAAACGGATTCCTGACTGGCATTATGAACCGGTATCGGGCAAGACATCACCACGCGTTCATTGGTCAAAGATCGAAGAGGTTGACGCTGAATTGACCGGCGACAAGAAGGTAGTTTGGGAGCTCAATCGTCATCAATATTTCACAACTCTTGGACAGGCGTATTTGATAACGGGAGATGAGCGATATGCTCAAACAATTGTCGAGCACCTGACCGATTGGTGCGAGAACAATCCTCCGAAAATCGGTGTGAATTGGCTGTCCAGTCTTGAGATCGCTTTCAGATCTATGTCATGGATCTGGGCGCTTAACTTCCTCAAAGACGCTGAGAGCTTTACTGAAGATGTTTTGGTCAAAGCGCTTACGTTCCTTCATCTCAATGGCCGACATCTTGAGACGTATCTTTCCACATATTTTAGCCCGAATACGCATCTTACCGGGGAAGCTCTGGGTTTGTATTTTCTTGGTTCGTTTTTTCCGGAATTTCCCGAGGCAAAACGTTGGAAGCAATTGGGGTATCGAATACTTCTCGAAACTCTGGATGTCCATATTGCGAATGACGGAACCTATTGTGAACAATCCAGCCATTACGCGCGGTATACGGCAGACTTTTATTCGAACCTTTTGATACTTCGAAATATTCAAAATGAAGAAGTCGACGCCAAACACGTCGAGAAGCTGAATTCGCTTTATGACTATCTTCTTCACGTAAGCCAGCCGAATGGAAGAACGCCGTTGTTCGGGGACGAGGACGGGGGACGGTTTCTTCAGCTTGATAACAACGCTGTTAACGACTTTCGTCCAACGCTGGCTCTCGGTGCAGTTCTTTTGAAACGGGGTGACCTCAAGTACGCGGCCCCAAACGCAACGCCGGAAATGTTATGGCTATTGGGACCTGAAGGACTGGAAAAATTAGACTCGATCGAGCCGCGATCGCCGAAAGAATTGTCGAAGGGTTTTGGCGATGGGGGTTTCTACAGTTCAAGAAGCTCTTGGGCGTCAGACGCCGACCAAATTCTAATCGATTGCGGCCCGCACGGCTTTTTGAACGGAGGCCACGGACAGGCCGACGCGCTAAATGTTCTTTTCTCACTCGACGGGAAGCCGATATTTATCGATTCGGGCACGTATGTTTATACGGCAGACCTGGCGTCCCGCGATCGCTTTCGTTCAACAGAGGCTCACAATTGCCTCACCGTCGACGGACAATCAAGCTCGATTCCCAAAGGTAGTTTTTCATGGCGGTCGATCGCGAATGCGCGGGCGCTTGAATGGAGCGACGATGGTGTAAAGGTTTTGTTCCGAGGAGAGCATGATGGATTTGAGCGCATCGGCGTGAAGTATCAACGGGACGTCGAATTTGACCGTGGAGGGCCATTGGTCGTCACAGACTTTGTAGTAAGTAACGATCCGAAAACGTTCGTTCTCAACTTCATTCTTGCGCCTGACCTGAACGCTGAAGTTAGCTTGAATTCGGTAAAGATCATCGATACATCGTTCGACGATCGGCCGGTCGCAATGATCGAGACGGAAGTTACCGGCTCGGGCCGCGTACAGGAGTCTTGTTGGGCCATCGACGATTGGCAGGTTTCGTATTGCTATGGTTCCGCCACACCGACGAAAAGGCTGCGATTTACTTTTCTTGGCTCCGGGACGGTCTCTGTTACAAATCGAATTTCTAAGCTTTAATAAACGTCCGCCAGCCTACAATAATCACCCGGTTTAACGTGACATAATTTAGTACGTTTAACCTGAACGGCCGCAATCCGAATGCTATTTCACGACATCGACATGGCGTCAAAAAGACGGGTTTGCAGATAGTCGGGGAAGGCCCGGAGCTTCTTCCGGACAATATTTATGTGTGGAATTAACGGCATCGTGTATTTCGACAGGTCGCGGACTGTCAATCGGGCGCGAGTTATCGCTATGCGCGACGTTCAGGCGCATCGCGGTCCGGACGAGGCAGGGTTATACGTAAACGGAAATGTCGGGTTGGGGCATCGTAGGTTATCCATCGTCGATCTGAAAAACGGCCAGCAACCAATGTGGGACGATGACGATACATGCGTGATCGTATATAACGGAGAGGTCTATGACCATCACCGCAGGCGGCCGGAACTGGTCGATCGCGGACACAAGTTTCGGACCACTTGCGATACTGAAACCATCCTGCATCTTTACCAGGAACATGGACGCGAATGTGTTCAAAGGTTGAGGGGAATGTTCGCCTTCGCGATATGGGACACGCAAAACAGCGAACTGTTCATCGCCCGCGACCGGCTCGGGGTAAAGCCGCTCTACTACGTGCACGACGAGAACGGCGATCTTTACTTTGGCTCGGAGATCAAAGCAATTCTTGCTGCAGGTGCACTTAAGCCGGAACTCAACTTCGAAGCTTTAAGTGATTATTTAGCAAACCACGGCACGAGCGACGACTCGACCCTTTTCAAAAACGTTAAACGGCTGCCGCCCGGGCATACGCTCATTTGGAAAGACGGGCGAATCGAGATCGAGCGCTATTGGGACCTTAATTTCGAGCCAAAACTGAACGGTTACGAGCGGAACACCGACGATTGGGTGCGCGAATGGTACGACCTCTTTCGCGAATCTGTCGAGATGCGGTTGATGGCCGACGTTCCACTGGGAATGTTTCTATCAGGCGGGATCGATTCGAGTGCGATCGCCGCGGTGATGTCTCAGATCGTGGACGATCCGATCAAAACATTTTCCGTTGCATTCGAGGAATCGGAAGCGAACGAGCTTACGTATGCACGTTTAGTTGCGGATCAATTCAAAACCGATCACCACGAAGTCACGTTAACACCTGAGGAGTTCTTCTCTGAACTTCCGAACTTGATCTGGCACGAGGATGAACCGCTCGCCCATCCGTCGAGCGTCGCGCTGAATTGCGTTTCCAAGTTGGCCAGCCAACACGTGAAGGTCGTATTGACCGGAGAGGGAAGTGATGAAAGTCTTGCCGGTTACGGCAGATACCACAAGACGCTACTTAACATGCGAATGGGGAACGCATATCAAACACTGGCGCCGGACTTTGCACGTGAACGGGTTGCAAATACGATCCGCGGCTTTTCGCTGAGCTCAACAATTGCGCGGAAGCTGAATCGAAGCTTTCTTTCAATGGACCCCGATATAGAAAGCATTTATTTTGACAACTTCGCGGTCTTTTCCCGTTTGATGCAGTCGAAAATGTTTACGCCGGAAACTCGGGAAAGAATGCGCGGTCAGGCAAATCCGTACAGCTCGATGCTTAAGCTTTTCGGCACTAATACCGCTGAAAATGTTCTCGACAAAATGCTGTACGTCGACACCAAAACTTACCTGCATGAACTGTTAATGAAGCAAGATCAAATGTCGATGGCCGCTTCGATCGAAAGCCGCGTGCCGTTTCTCGATCACAAGCTAATCGAGTTTGCGGCTAGGATGCCGGCCAATTTAAAGCTTCGGGGGCGAACTACCAAGTACGTCCTTCGCAAGGCGATGACCGGTATATTGCCAGACGCGATACTCAACCGCAGCAAAATGGGTTTCCCTGTTCCGATCGGCAAATGGTTTCGAGGCGAGTTTCGCCACCTCATCGATGAATTCGTGCTTTCGGATAGGGCACTGGATCGAGAAATATTCGACCAGACATTCGTTAGAGGGATTGTCGAGGAACATATGCGTGGCTTCGACCACGACGAACGGCTTTGGGCTCTTTTGAACTTTGAGATGTGGCAGCGGCGCTTTATCGACGGCGAAAATTGATGCGGATCCTTTGGCTGAAAACCGAATTGCTTCATCCGGTCGATAAGGGCGGAAAGATCCGCACGTACCAGATGCTCAAAGAGCTGAAGAAGAATCACGATGTCACTTATCTAACATTGGATGACGGATCGGCGGATACGGAAGCAGTTGAACGTGCAACGGAATACTGCACGAATCTAATTACGATCAAGCACGCCGTCGCGGAAAAATTTTCGGGAAGATTTTACATAGAGCTTGCTATCAATTCGTACTCTCAATTGCCATACGCCCTTGAGAAATATGTATCGGCTGAGATGCGGCGGGCGATCGTGAAACTCGTTGCCGAAGATCGGCACGACATTCTAATTTGCGATTTTCTCGCTCCCGCGGTGAACGTGCCCGACAACTTGCCGATACCGACCTTGCTTTTCCAACACAATGTGGAAGCGATGATTTGGCGCCGACACTTCGAGTTCGCGAAAAACCCGATCAAACGCGCGTACCTGAAGGGTCAATGGCGGCGGATGTCCGAATACGAGAGACAGGCGTGCAGGCGATTTGATCGTGTAATAGCCGTATCGCCGGAGGACGCTGAATCAATGAAAGTTGAGTATGCCATTGAAAACATCTCCGATGTGCCGACTGGTGTCGACACTGACTATTTCGCGATGGACGAAAATCCTAGAGCTGGAAAAAAGGTTGTGTTCACCGGATCAATGGATTGGCTGCCGAATGAAGACGCGATCATATGGTTTGCCGAAAATGTATGGCCGCGAATTCTCGAAGAGGTGAGCGGTGCTTCGCTTGTCGTGGTCGGCCGAAATCCATCAACCTCTATCGTCGAGCTTGGGCAAAGATCAAAGACAATCACGGTGACCGGAAGCGTCCCGGACGTCAGACCGTACATGGCTGACGCGAGCGTTTTTGTAGTACCAATCAGGATAGGGGGCGGAACGCGTCTTAAAATATTCGAGGCGATGGCGATGGGCATCCCTGTAGTTTCCACAACTGTTGGCGCGGAGGGCTTGTCGGTGAAAGATGGGGTCCACTTATTATTGCGTAACGATCCTGCGGAATTCGCGGCCGGTGTTGTCGAATTACTTAAAAATATGAATTTAGCAGGCTCGATCGGGCGCCAAGCCGCCGAACATGTGCGGACATCGTACGGGTGGGCGAATGTGGCGGCAGATTTTGCGGCTCAATGTGACATTGCGATCGGGAAGGAGCGCGACGAGAAAGGTTCTTTTTCTCTAAGCCGTCGGACTCCTGTCAGGGCCATGTGAGAACTCGGTAACCAAGACAATAGATACACAAGGACATAACGTGAAAGTAAGCATTTTTGGCTTGGGATATGTTGGTGCGGTTTCGGCCGCCTGTTTTGCTAATGAAGGGCACGAGGTGATCGGTGTTGACGTAAACCCTACCAAGGTCGACATCATCAATCGCGGCTGTTCCCCGATTATCGAAGATGGCATTAACGAAATGATCGAGCGCGTTGTTCGAAAAGGTCAGTTACGGGCGACTTCGGACGTGCCGGACGCGATCGAGAATTCGGACATTTCGCTCGTCTGTGTCGGAACCCCTTCGAATGGCAATGGATCTTTGAAACTTGATTACATAAAACGCTCCAGCGAGCAGATAGGTGAAGCCATCTCGCGGAAAAATAGCCGGCACACGGTGGTCATGCGAAGCACGATGCTACCAGGCACGATCGAAAATGTCGTGAAACCGGCGCTCGAGTCAGCTTCGAAGAAGAAGGATGGCGACGGATTCGATGTGTGCATCAATCCAGAATTCTTGCGCGAAGGCACGTCGATCAAGGATTTTTATGGGCCTCCGTTCACACTCATCGGCACCGACTCAGTTCATGCGGAACACACCCTTCGCGAGCTTTGCAGTTCCATCGATGCTCCTATATACGTTACGGACGTGAAGGCGGCGGAGATGGTGAAATATGCATGTAACTGTTTTCACGGACTGAAGGTCTCGTTCGCGAACGAGATCGGAAATATCTGCAAAGAAATGGGGATTGACGGGCACCAGGTTATGGATGTTTTTTGCAAAGATACAAAACTTAACTTGTCGCCCTATTATTTGAAGCCCGGTTTTGCATACGGCGGCTCGTGCCTGCCCAAAGACCTGCGCGCTTTGCAATACAAGGCCAAAGAATTGGACCTCTGTGTGCCGGTGCTCGATTCGGTTTCCGAAAGTAACTTCCACCAGATCGAACGCGCTATCAAAATGATCCTCGAGACCGGCAAGAAGAAAATCGGAATACTCGGTTTCGCATTCAAGGCCGGAACGGACGACCTACGCGAATCGCCTATCGTGACCGTGATCGAGCGGCTTATCGGAAAGGGTTTTTGCGTGAAGGTTTACGACCGGGAAGTATCGATCGCGAAACTCGTAGGAGCGAATAAAGAATTTATCGAGCGCGAAATCCCTCACATCTCGGCCCTTATGGCCTCTGATATCGATGAGGTGCTCGGTGCATCCGAGGTTGTTGTAATCGGAAATCCTTCACCAGAGTTCGCTCGTGTC
>JBJMGN010000125.1:0-6223 GCA_045807885.1 Pyrinomonadaceae bacterium
CAGCAATGTTTTGTTTTCTACTGGTGACGGAACGGCCGACGCGACGATGACTTTTTCGGGGGCGATCGTGAATCTTAACGACGCTTTGGACTCTCTTTCGTTCACTCCGACACCCGATTACTACGGTTCGGCTTCGTTGAGCTTTACTGTTAGTGACGGCGATGCCGGACCGGTAAACAGGGCCGTTGCCTTGACGATCACTGCGGTCGTGGATATTACGGACGATTCGGTTTCGACCAACGAAGACACGCCGATCACCTTCAATGCGATCACGGGAACGAACGGTGCGACCGCGGACACTTTTGAAGGCAGCCCGTCGGTCACGAGCGTAACGCAAGGTTTGCACGGCGGCATCACTTTCGCAGCAAACGGAGATCTGACCTATACGCCGACGTCGGGTTACTCGGGGCCAGATTCGTTCACCTATACTGTGACTTCTGGCGGGGTAACTGAAACCGCGGCAGTTTCGGTGACTGTTGTCAACGTCTCAGTTGCGACCCTGGTGGTCGATAATTTGACAGATAACATCGCATTGAATCAGTGCGTGACCGCGACGCCGGGCGACTGCAGCCTGCGTGGTGCGGTCTCGGTTGCTCAAGACGGCGACACGATCGTCTTTGCGTCCAACCTGTCCTCTCTGTCCTCGGTGGAAGGAGGAATTCCGACTATCACATTGGTTGGAAGCGAGATCGAAATCGCGACGGATCTTACGATCGCCGGCCCTGGTGCCGACAAATTGATCGTAAATGGAGGCGGAGGCCAAAACCGGATCTTCCTTATCAATGGCCTTTCACTAAATGTCGTCATTTCAGGACTATCGCTTACGAGCGGGGGAGGTTTTGGCGGTGGTATTAGTTCGGTAGGCGGAGCTATATTTGCTCATTGCCAGCTTACGCTCGACGGCGTGCATATTTACGAGAATAGTACCGCCTCCGGCGGCGGTGTGGGATTTGTCGACGGTGGGCCATACACGATAAAGAACTCGACCATAAATACAAATGTCGCGTCACTTAACGGGGGCGGTATTGATAAAGAGGGATCGGGTGTCCTCACAGTGACGAACTCGACTATCTCCGGCAACACGCTAACAGGTGCAAGCGCGATCGGAGGAGGCGGCATCTTTTCGGGTGGCACCGACGGTAACCTGATCATCCGCAACTCTACCATCACTGGAAACTCGGCCAATAAGGGCGGCGGAATCGGGATTATCGGCGGCTCGCTTTCATTAGGAAGTACGATCATTGCGGGCAATTCTGTGCCAGTTGCGACGGACGGGCCCGAGATCAATACGGTGCTTCCATCGTCAGTAACGTCCGCAGGCTTCAACATGATCGGCGACTCTGCAGGTGATGCGTCAAACACCGGGGCGTCCATAGCCTATCTCTCGAGCGACATTCTCGATACGAACCCGCAGCTCGGACCGCTACAAAACAATGGCGGACCGACCTTAACGCACAAGCCGCAAGCCGGCTTCGCCGGACACGATAAGGGTTGTGCATTTGGAGCAGCAATGGACCAAAGGGGTTACGGCCGAACAGTCGATTGGCCAGGCATTCCGAATGGACAATGTACAGGTGCGGAAGGTATTCCGGTGGCTACTTTTGGAACAGACATCGGTTCGGTCGAACTCCTGTTGCCGACAGCCGCGAATGCTACGATCAGCGGCCGCGCGACCACAGCGGGTGGGCGGGGAATTGCGAAAGTAACTGTAGAGGTCCGAGATATTCAGGGTAATCAGATCGGGTCGGTTTACACCAACACCTTCGGTTACTTTACGGTCTTCAATGTGCCTGCGGGAGGCGATTACGTTGTCATGGTCCGCTCAAAGCGATACACATTCAGCACCTCGACACTAATTTTGAGTGTGACCGACAACGTGGAAGGGTTACAGTTCGTCGCAGATGCGATAGAGCAGTGATGCCGACGTCCTATCGTGAATAGCGAACCTCTAGCTGAGGCTGGAGGCAATTCAAAAAAACTTTTTCCGAAACAACGTTCCAATCGAAAGCTGGACGATTTAGCGGAAATTCATATTTTCAACCGGTTCACGACCTGCTTGCGAGTGAAATTGGACAGTGGGTAGTGAAGGTTCTAGAATTAGAACTTCACGCCAATGGAAGTTCTTTCTTTATTAAACCCTCAACAGGTCGAAGCAGTAAAAAATACGGAAGGTCCGCTACTTGTTCTGGCAGGTGCGGGCTCCGGAAAAACCCGTGTAATCACGGTCCGGATCGCGTATCTTATTGCAGAAAAAGGTGTTCCACCACACCAGATCTTAGCCGTCACATTTACCAATAAAGCTGCAGGCGAGATGCGCGGCCGTGTCGAAGAACTGTTAAAGGACACCAAACTCAATTCCTTTCCGCTTATCTCCACGTTCCACAGTCTTTGCGTTCGGATTCTTAGAGCGGACATCGACAAGCTCGACGAGGGCTATAAAAAAACGTTCACGATCTATGACACGGACGATTCGCAGAAAGTGATCAAAGCGTGTATCAAGGACCTTGGTTTTGATGAAAAACAAGTCGTACCCCGCGTCGTGCGTGCGGCGATAAGTGCCGCGAAGAACCGCGGAGAAGATGTCGAGCTTTTCACTTCAAAAATAGAGCATACAGATGAAAAGCGAGCTGCCGCGGCGCGCGTGTTTCGAATGTACGAGGACCGGTTGCGGATAGCCAACGCGCTCGATTTCGACGACCTGCTAATAAAAACAGTTCGGTTGCTCCGCGTTTCGCCGGAAACACGAGAAAAATACAACGAGCGGTACAAGTACATCCTTGTTGACGAATATCAGGACACCAATTCATTACAGTTAGCACTGATCAAATTTCTTACTGAAAAGCAGCAGAATATATGTGTGGTCGGTGACGATGCGCAAAGCATTTACGGATTTAGACAGGCGGACATCCGAAACATTCTCGAATTCGAACACACCTTCCCAGATGCAAAAGTCATATTGCTCGAGCAGAATTACCGCTCGACCCAAACCATTCTTGATACCGCCGACGCGATAATAGCGAACAACGTCAATCAAAAGAAGAAAAAACTCTGGACGTCGAACCCCGGAGGGGAACGGATCTATTATTTTCAGGCGACCGATGCGGACGGAGAGGGCCGTTTTGTTGCTGGAAGGATCGAAGAACATCTTTCGCGCGATCCAAATCTGAAGATCGCCGTGCTTTACCGAACAAATGCCCAGTCGCGTGTTTTTGAGGAAGCACTTCGACGGCTGCGAATCGATTACAACATTGTTGGGGGATTTTCTTTCTACGAGCGAGCCGAGATCAAAGATATCGTTGCGTATCTAAAACTGGTGCTGAATCCAGATGATGATATTGCTCTGCTTAGAGTGATAAATACTCCGCCCCGGGGGCTTGGAAAAACCTCCCTCGACGAGCTTCAATATCGCGCTAAGGACTTAGGTGTTTCGTTGTGGGAAACGATCGGAATAATCACGGACCGTGACTATTCGGGAAGCGTGAACTTGACGAACAGGGCAAAGGAAGCCTTGCGCAGTTTCCGTCGTGTGGTTCTCGGCCTGCAATCGAAAGCAGGCGAGCTTGCGGGCTCGGAAAAAGCTGTTACTGATCTTGTGATCGCCACTATCGACGACAGCGGATATTCATCGATGCTTCGCTCCGAAAATTCCGACGAATCCGAAGCGCGGCTAGAGAATCTGGAAGAACTCGTAAACGCCGCGGCAGAGTATGATGTATCTCCCACCCCGTCCGCCGGAGCGGCGGCCACCCCTCCTCCGGCAGGAGGGGAGCTTGGACTTCGTGACTTCATCGATCATGCCGCATTGGTATCGGACACAGACAAATTCGACCGCAATGCCACCGTTACGTTGATGACCGTCCACTCGGCAAAGGGACTGGAATTTCCCGTGGTGTTTCTTGTCGGGTTGGAAGACGGGATATTTCCGCACTCTCGGAGCATTAACGATCCGAACGAACTTGAAGAAGAACGGCGGCTGGCTTATGTGGCGATAACACGTGCCGAAAAGCTTTTGTACATAACGCATTCGATGCGACGTCGGGTTTACGGCGAAGAGATCGCGGCAGAGCCGTCGCAGTTCTTAAATGAGATGCCGCTCGAATTGATCCATGATCTTTCGTACGGATCTTCCTGGCTATCGTACGCACGCGGAGCCCAGGGAAATGTTCGATCGGCGACCGCTTCGTCCGACGCTTTCGATACGCCCATCTCACACAAGAGCAGGAATCTTTACACCGGAAAGACGTACAACAGCGCCGAGGCGATCGCGGAATTCTTTGCGAAAAAGAATTCACCAAAGAGTCACGGAGACCCAGAAAAAACAGCGGCAGAAACCCGACGGGTTGGGGGTGTGCCCTCGAAGGATCCAGAGACCAAATCTAAGGAATCGACTCGTCAGGAATCGACTCGTCCGCCTGAACCTGCCGAGCCAAAAGGACTTGTTCCAGGCTCCCACGTCCGCCACGAAAAATACGGACGCGGCCTCGTGCTTCGCCGTGAGGGAAGCGGCGATAACGTCAAGTTAACCATCAGTTTCCCGGGTTACGGCCAGAAAAAGCTCATCGAAAAATTCGCGAAACTCCAAAAGGCATAGGTCTTGCACAAGACAGAAGATATAACGCACCTGTTGTATTGATTTAGTGCAACCCTGAGGAGGATCTGTATGCGAAGTCTATTCAAATTTCTAGTTGCTTCTATAGTGTTTTCAATTGCCGTTGTCCTTACTGCCACTTGTGATATGCAGCAAGGCACTGCTAATACGAACGTCGTTACGAACTCGAATGTGAACGTTTCCAATCTCGCAAACACGAACACAAATATATCGAATTCGAACTCGATGTCGATCACGGTATCGGAGGCGGCCGAGCCCAGCGAATATCAGGCTAATGTGACCGTAAAGCTGGAGGCTTTGGGAAATCAGCAAAAGGCAACGATGCCGACTCTGAACGCTCGGGTCGCGCGGAAAGGGAATGACCGCTGGATGGAATTTCGGATGCCGGCGGGTGGACGCGTCGTTTATTTGGACAAGGCGGGAACGAACTTCCTGATTTTGCCGGACATGAAACAGTACGCAGAGCTTAACCAGGAATCATTGGGATTCGAAGTTCGCAGGATGATGATGCCGGGTGAGATCGTGCAGCAAGTAAAGTCGGTGCCGGGCGTACAGCGCGTCGGTGAAGAAAAATACAACGGCCGCGACGTGATCAAGTATCGTTACGGAGCCGTTACAGATACTCAGTCCCAGGCGGGGCAGGTGGCGACGGAGTCATTCCTTTATGTTGACAAACAGACAGGTTTGCCGCTGCATTCCGAAACGGTATCGCAATCGCAAACGGGCGGAAATGTTCAGGGCTACAGCGGTATGAGGATCATTACCGAGATAACGGACATTAACACTACGACGTCCCCTGATATGTTCGCTGAGCCGACCGGTTTTCAAAAGGTCGAGAACGAACAGATCCGGGCGCAGGTTAACATGATCTTCAATGCGATGGCGCAGGCCCTCGCACAAATGATGAACCAGGCGCAGCCGATTGCGAGCCCGACCGCGACGGCGGCACGATAATATGCGGACCTTTGTCATCGGACTTTTTGTCGGAGTTCTCGTCGGCGGCGTTCTTGCGTTCTTTATCTTCGTAAGATCGCCGCAGGCTTCGCAGGTGCCGGGCGCACCTGTGCTGCCGCCCGACCCAAATGCGCCGAAAGAAGGAACAGCCCGGATCGTCTTGCCTCAGGAATTCTTCAACGGCGTTCTGCGGACGATCTTCACACAAATGAAGCCGCCGGTTTTTGCTGTCGGGCAACCATCGAATGATTGCGACGGGCAGATAACCATTTTGCCCGAAGGAAGCGGGACCCGCACTGTCGTCAGTTTTGATAACAATACGATCTCCGCGCCGTTGGCATTTTCGGGGAGCTACGCTTCGCCGGTAGGGTGCCTGCGTTTCACCGGCTGGGCAAAATCGAATTTCGGTTTGCGTTACGATGCGGCGACGCAAACCGTCTACGGGCAGCTCAATGTCGAAAATGTGGCTCTGGACGGTGTAAATCCGTTCGTGGGTGCGATCGTTACACCGTTCGTACAATCGACACTGAATACGCGCGTAAATCCGATTCGGATACTCGACGGGAAACAAATTGCCGTGAATCTTCCAATCGCCGCCGCACAGGGAAACCTTAACGCCGCGATCCAGGACGTAAGGGCCGAAGTAAAAGACAACGCACT
>JBJMGN010000126.1:0-5327 GCA_045807885.1 Pyrinomonadaceae bacterium
TCCTTGTTAATCAGGATACGTTTTGCCCGTCGACTTCTGTTTGGTCACCCGAGGCTGAAATGGGTGATCGCCTTTTGGTAGAGATCTCGCGTGGCTGCTCGCAGGGCTGCCGCTTCTGCTGGGCCGGTTACAACTACTATCCACCGCGGGTTGTGCCCGCAAAGGATATTTTGGCGAAAGCAAAGGAGTGGCGGTCAAAGACCGACAAGATCGGTTTGGTCTCGACAGCTGTCTGCGATCATCCCGAAATCTCAACGATCCTTCGCGAATTGCGGGCGATGGACTACCGCATTTCCGTTTCCTCGTTGCGGCTCGATCAGATATCTGACGAATTACTCGATGCGTTGGTCGAATCGAAGGATCAGCAGATCGCCGTCGCGCCAGAAACCGGATCAGATCGCCTTCGCAGGGTCATCAATAAAAATCTTACGAACGACGAGATCGTCGATATTTGCGGTGCCGTGTTCGATCGGGGAATGTTGACCGTCAAGCTCTACATGATGGTCGGCCTGCCTACGGAAACACAGGAGGATCTTGATGAGATGTTTGTTCTCGTCGAACGGATCAAGAATCGGATGCTCGAGGCGGGTAAGAAATTTGGGCGGGCCGGAAAGATCATTCCATCATTGAATGGCTTTGTCCCGAAGCCCAATACGCCGCTTCGGTGGGACGCGATCTGTGACGAAAAGGAATTGAGAAAGAGGATCAAGTACGTCTGTAAGGGCCTAAGCAAAATTCCAAACGTCGATGTCCGCTTCATGTCCGCGCGGATTGCCCATGAACAGGCACTGTTTTCTTCGGGCGACCGTTCAGTCGCAACCGTTATCGACCGCGCGGCGCAGCTTGATGGCGATATCGATCGAGCACTGCGAGAAACCGGTATCGACGCGTTGTTCCACACCTCTCGGTCTCGCAGCTACGATGAGTTCCTGCCTTGGTCGATCGTCGATTCCGGCCTTTCGTTCGAGTTTTTGAAGACCGAACATGAAAAAGCACAGGAAGCTCTTTCAAGCCTCCCGTGCCCTGCTGTCGAAAAATGTACAACCTGCGGTGTATGCCCGACCACTTGGTTGGCAGACGCGCCGCAATCGCTTATTCAGATCCAGCCCGCCAAGATCAAAGCCGCCATCGGCCTTCCTGTTTGATCACTGTTTTGTCAGATATCCGACCGGCGCCGCAACGTGGTTAAACTGGTAGTTATACTTGTAGAGTCCAAAGGGGAGCATATTTACCGGTTTGGTGTACGTTACGTGAGCTTGGATCGCACCGGCGTTCGGCTTGATCTCAATAACTGCATCAGCCGGAATTTCGTAATCCTGTGCCGCACGTTGAATGTGGGCTTTGACCACGTCCGCTGGTTTTAGCTGGCCCGGCGCCGCCAGTCCTTTTACAACCGCGGTATCCATCTCTTGTTGAAAACTTGCGCCGGCGTACGCGATCGGGACGTAGTTATAGCCCGCGTTCGCGATCAGTACCAGAACGATCGCAATCGCCAAAAACTTAACTGCGGCACCGCCGCGCTCTGACGGTCTTTCAAGGTATAGCTTTTTCATTTTGAATCGCTCCAAAAGGGATTTGATCAGGGAGCTAATTTGCAGTTGTGAATTCTTTGATTGTGCTGAAGACTAACCGGTCTCCAATTTCGTTGTGAGGAACGATGGCCGGATTTCCAATTCCCTTTAGCAGCACCCACTGGAGATCGCTGCCAATCACCTTTTTATCGTGTCGAAGGGCTTCGAAGACGAGTTTTGAATCAACGCTGAATATTGAAGGCAAGATTCCTGCGCGATGAACAACGTCGCGCAACAAGTTTACAACTTCCATGTCCAAAAGTCCAAGCTTTTCCGAAAGGGCAGAGGCGAAGATTATTCCGTATCCAACAGCTTCACCATGCTTTAAATAGCTGTAATCAGTGGCTTTTTCCAATGCGTGAGCAAACGTGTGGCCAAAATTCAGGATCTTGCGTGACCTGCTATCGGTCTTTTGAATGGATTCTCTCTCATCACCAGCGACGATTTTCGCCTTAAAGGCGACTTGGAGGGCCAATATTTCCTCGAGCTTCTCAGTGAAATCGTTATTTTGCAGTAACTTAGAGAATTTTGATTCCCCTACTTGCTCAATTACGGATCTGGTCCGCCTTAACATTGAATTCCCCGAGATTGCGGCCTGTTTTATGCATTCGCAAAACCCAGCGGTCATTTCCCTTTTCGGGAGTGAAACGAGTACTTTTGGATCGATCAATACTCCTTTTGGCTGGAAAAATGTACCAACCTGGTTCTTACCGAATTCAGTATTTATCCCTGTTTTTCCGCCCACAGATGAATCAACCATCGAAAGAAGAGTGGTCGGAACTGAAAGGTAATCTACTCCTCGTAAATGAATCGAAGCTGCAAAAGCGGCCAGATCGCCGACCACGCCGCCGCCAAGGCCTAAAACTGCGTCCGACCTCGAAATCCCGAAACTAGAAAGCGAATCGAGTACGCCCATCAACGATTTCAGATTTTTAAAGTGCTCTCCATCGCCGATCAAATGGACCTCGGTCGTAAAACCGGCGGCATTCAAGCTGTTCGCGATCTGTTGCCCATAGAACCCGAATACCTTTTTGTTAGAAATGATCGCGATTTTGCAACGCGGACCAAGCAATTCCGACGCCCATTTTGCAACCTGGTCCAGCAGATCGACACCAATACGGATCGAGTAGTTTGCGGCTTCGCGCTTTGTTTTTACGTTGACGCGTTGGTGCATAGTCTTAGCCAAGGGCAGATTTAATTACGTCTGCAAGGTCGTTGGCATACCCCTCGATCTCTTTCTGTTCCTTACCTTCGACCATTACGCGGGCGAGATTCTCAGTGCCCGAATATCGAAGAAGCAGCCGGCCGTCGCCGCCCAATTTTTCTTCGAGCCGTCGCGAAGCAGTCGCTATTTCGGGCACATCTTCGAATTTCCTTTTCTCACGCACATGCACATTTACGAGGATCTGGGGGAACGTTTGAAAACCCTCGACAAGTTCAGAGAGGCGTTTTTTGGAGTTTGCCAGAACATTCAGCACCGAAAGTGCCGTCATCATTCCGTCGCCGACCAGGCTTTCCTGCGGCATTATAATGTGCCCCGATTGTTCCCCGCCGAGTTCTGAACCGCTTTTCAATAATTCTTCGAGAACAAATTTATCGCCGACTGGCGCGCGAAGGAGTTCGATTCCCTTTTCCCGAAAAGCGGTTTCAAGGCCGATGTTGCTCATTACCGTGGCCACGACTTTGTTCGATCGAAGCTCGCCCCGTGTTTTCAGGTCATTTCCTAATATCCACAACGTCGCATCGCCGTCGACTATCTCACCCCGTTCGTCGATAAAAAGGGAGCGATCTGCATCTCCGTCAAATGCGACGCCGAAATCGGCATTTTGCTCGAGGAGCTTGGCTTTCAGGCCTTCGAGATGCAGCGAACCGCAGTCCTTGTTTATGTTCCGGCCGTCGGGGTTATCATTTATAACAAGTAAATTGGCCCCGAAACGGCCAAACAGTTGCGGTGCAAGGTCCGAAGAAGCTCCGTTAGCACAATCAGCGACGATCTTAATTCCAGAAAGGTCGAGCGAGGCGAAACGTTCCGCAAAATGGTCAAGATAGCTCTCTCGAAATTCGCCTTCACGTCCCAGATCGATTTTTTCCGACCGACGGTCGACAATTTCAAGCGTATTTTCGACGTAATTTTCGATCGCGTTTTCGGCTTTCTCATCACACTTCTGACCGCTCGGCAGGAAGATCTTTATGCCGTTGTCGGCAAATGGATTGTGAGAAGCACTGATCACTACGCCGACATCAAATTCGAAATGTCGCGTTGTGTAGGCGACACCCGGGGTGGTGATCACACCAGCCGATTCGCCGGTTGCCCCCATTCCGAAAGCGCCGGCATGAAACAGCGTTTCGATGTGCTCGCCCGATTCTCGCGTGTCGCGGCCTGAAACAAATCGCGGCGCACGTCCAAGTTTATCGGCAAAAACCGCTGCAAAAGCAGAACCGATCTTTACAACTGTTTCGTCATCAAGCGGAAACTCACCCGCCCGCGCTCGTATCCCGTCTGTTCCAAATAATTTAGGCATCGATCAATAAATAGACTTCACTTGAATGCAATATTTGAACATGCAGTGGCGATGTCGTAAACCTCGCAGCGGCATAATTAATTTTTGTGTCACCTATAACTTTTTTTTCGATTTTGATTGACAACAATGCAGGCGATGTTGGAATCTATACGCGTAGGCTATTCACCCAGCCACGCACCAGAATTCATTCTCCCGAAAAATTGCTGGACACATTAAAATGAAAGCGATCTTTTTAAGTTTTATCGTCGCGTTAGTTTCCTCATTGAACGTTGTCGCTCAGGCCAATGACGTCGTAAAAGAGCGTCCGAGGGTCGTCGGAGATGACCAGGCTCCGAAAGCGGCGGAAGTGCAAAAAGCGATCACGCCCGTTACTGTGCCGCAAAGCGCTCGGTCGAGTGAGTTTCGAGACTTGAAGACCGGCCGCACCCTTACCTTTGGCGATATCAAAAGCAAGATCACCGAAGCAAAACGCGATCTCCAGACAAAGCCTTTGGCGACGGCCGCCGTGCAAACACCGGACGGCGCAACTGCAGAATACGTTCGCATCGCATTTCACGACTGGAAAAAGAACGCGATCGATTTTGTTGTCGTAACAAAAGATCAATTCCTTTCGATGGACACCGAAGAGGTCGTTCCAAGTGAAACCGGAAATCTGGTCCGAATTCGTACGATACGTGCAAATGGGGTGAATACACCGCTTGCGCTGACCGATGACCAAGGCGAGCCTTTTCAAGCGTTGATGGTGCAGTATCCCGTCATTCGAAACGGCAGGTTCTATGAAATGGCTTACTACATGTCTACACATCCGGGGCTTGTCACTCCCGAGGTCGTAGGAGCCGGGCGAATATACGTTCGCAATGTGATCGATATCGCGCGCGCGAAGCTTCATGAAAAAGGTATATCCATTCAGCCGAAGGTCGCAGACATTGCCGAACGTCTTGCCGGTGTCGAACATGTCGACCACACACGTTTTCGTAACGAACTGCACAAGAATATTTTCGACGATATCTACACGCTCTACGCTCTGAATGAGGGCCAGACATACAGATATTCCGTGAGCTCGGCCGGTGCCGGTGGAATGGTCCAGATGATACCGTCAACCTATAGTATGGTACGCAGCTGGAACCCGGGCGTTGGCCTGAATCCCGATTTTGTTTCCGGCATGCAGAACCATGTCAATGCAACCCAGGCGATGCTCATCTATATGCAGCGGACTTGGAACGACCTCGTTTCG
>JBJMGN010000127.1:0-8104 GCA_045807885.1 Pyrinomonadaceae bacterium
ATTTCCCTGCAAAGCAATTCACTTCGAGAATGCGACATTGATAGGTTATTCTTTTTTCAAACGATGAGTGCGGTCATACAGGCAGGGGAAGAGATCATTTCAACGAACCCGGCAACGGGCGAGGAGGTCGGACGTGTGCCGATCTCAACGGCTGAGCAGGTTCGGGAGGCAGTTATCCGCGGACGAGAGGCGTTCCTAAAATGGAGGCTGACCC
The DNA here is from genome assembly GCA_045807885.1 of Pyrinomonadaceae bacterium. Taxonomy (GTDB): domain Bacteria; phylum Acidobacteriota; class Blastocatellia; order Pyrinomonadales; family Pyrinomonadaceae; genus OLB17. The sequence continues at coordinate 215 of JBJMGN010000127.1, forward strand.
CGTTTAGCGAACGAAAGCAGCTCGTAATGCGTGTGCGCGAAATCATTCTCGCCGAAATGGACGAGATCGCCCATTTGATCTCGGCAGAATCGGGTAAACCCTTTGGCGAAGCGATATCGATGGAAATCGCGCCGGTTCTCGACCTAATGCAATGGGTCGCGAAAAATTCCGAGGGAATGCTTCGGCCGAAACCTATCAGCATAGGCTTATACAGCTTGCTTGGGCGTTCGTCGAAGATCGTCTATCACCCGCTCGGTGTAATTGGAATTATACCCGCGTGGAACTATCCATTTTCGATTCCGCTCGGTGAAGCAGTTATGGCACTAATGGCTGGAAACGCTGTGGTCATCAAGCCATCGGAACTGACGCCCTTTGTGGGTTTGAAGATCGGGGAGATCTTTGCAAAAGCCGGTTTTCCTGAAAACTCTGTTCAAATCGTTTGCGGCTTTGGCGAGACAGGAGCCGCGCTCGTTAATGCCCGGCCGGACAAAATTATGTTCACCGGAAGTGTTGCCACCGGAAAAAAGGTTCTCGCAGCCGCAGCTAATAACATGACACCTGTCGTTCTGGAACTCGGCGGCAAAGATCCGATGATCGTATTTGAAGACGCAAACCTGGAGCTTGCAGCAGGCGCGGCGGTGTGGGGAGCCTTTTGCAACGCCGGACAGTCATGTTCATCTGTTGAGCGCCTATATGTACAAGAAACGATTGCCGAAGAATTGACGGAGAAGATCGTTAAAAAAACAAAACAACTCAAGCAGGGTGCGGGTGACCGGCCCGACGTATCCATCGGCGCAATGTCGTCGGAGCGGCAGCTGAAAATAGTCGAGGATCATGTAAAAGATTTCCGCGAAAAGGGCGCGGCTATCGCGACCGGCGGAAAGCGCAATGAGACTCTGAGTGGGTCGTTTTACGAGCCAACAGTGATTACCGGAGCAACGAACGACATGCGGCCAATGCAGGAAGAAACGTTCGGCCCTACGCTCCCTATCGCTACATTCAAGACGGAAGACGACGCGGTTAGGTTGGCGAATGATTCTGAGTTCGGTTTGACGGCAAGCGTTTGGACCCGAGACCATGCAAAAGGAAAACGGGTCGCGCAAAAGCTTGAGGCGGGCTCCGTTTGTGTAAACGAGGTTTTGTATACACACGGAATCGGCCAGACCCCATGGGGAGGTTTTAAGAATAGCGGCCGCGGCCGTACACACGGTTCCGAAGGTTTAATGGAGTTTGTCCAGCCGCAGCATATTCACATAAATCGGGTCGCGCTTCTTCCCGACGCTTGGTGGATGCCGTATTCTGCTACAGCGGTCGAAACATTTCGTGGTTTTGCTGCGAAGTTTGCTTCCGGATCCCTTCTAAAAACCGCCGGACTGCTTCCGCAGCTTTGGAAACGGATCGTCGAATTGCGCAAAAAATGAACGCTCGAACGCCAGCGATATTTTTCGGGCACGGCAATCCGATGAACGCCCTCGCCGATAACGAATGGACGCGCGGTTGGGCGAAGATCGGCCGAGATCTCCCGAAGCCAAAAGCCGTCCTTTGCATATCGGCTCATTGGTATATCCCGGGGGTCGCCGTTACTTCGATGGAGAGGCCGCGTACGATCCACGATTTCGGCGGGTTCCCGCGAGCTTTATTTGAAGTTGAATATCCTGCGCCCGGCTCGCCGGATCTCGCGTCTCGCGTAAACGAGCTTCTCGGCGGCGATGTCGTTATGGACGACCGGCACTGGGGCCTCGATCACGGAACATGGTCGGTGCTCTGTCACGTCTTTCCCGATGCCGACGTTCCGGTCGTGCAGTTGTCGATTGACGAAACGAAACCCGCCGAATGGCACTACGAGCTTGCAAAGAAACTCGCCGCGCTCCGCGATGAGAATGTCCTAGCCATCGGAAGCGGGAATCTGGTGCACAACCTGCACACATATGCGTGGGGTAAGGACGGCGTCGAAGCATTCGATTGGGCGGTGAGATTTGACGAAACGGCGCGCGGACTGATGGAGAGCGGCGACCACATGCCGCTGGTGCAATACGAAACGCTCGGAAAGGACGCGATGCTTTCCGCACCCACACCCGATCACTACCTGCCGCTGACGTACATACTCGCGCTCAAGCAAGACAGCGACGAAGTGAGCTTCCCGGTGGGAGGGTTCGACGGGGGCTCCGTCTCGATGACGACTGTTCAATTCGGCTAAAGGCGGATCAGCGTCTTGCCATATCCGCTATCATCACCGGAAATGTTTTCGGAACGATGGTCTGCATGATCGCCTCTATGGCGTCCGAAAGGCCATTTTTACCCGAAGCCGCTCCCTTGCCCGACAACTCTCCGCTCGTCATTACTTTTTCGCCTTTTTTCCCGTGCCCTTTAGAGTACGTCGCCGGGAACCTGATAATTTCGATGACGATCTTGATGCTTGTGTCGCCGCCCGAAGCACTAAATTCGGTAACCTCGCAAAACAATGTATACCCTTTCGGATCATCGATCTTGTTCGTCGTGAATTCGGATTTCGGTTCGATGATCTTTAATATCTGTGCCCTTATCTTGTCTTCGACATCGGCGCTCCCCGCCCCGGCCTTGTCGCCGATAAAGATCCGTTTCTTTTTATTACTATTGTCAGTATTGATAAAAATAGGCGGCATTGTACGCCCTCCTCTCTTCCGCCGAGAAAGCGAACAAGTTCACCAATTCGGCCAGTCCTTTGTCATTACCGGCAAACTTTTGGTGACGGTCTCTTTGACCATTGCTTTCACGCACTCGAGAATAGCTTCTTTATCGGCGGGCGGGCCCAGCTTTGAATTGCTTTTTCCGCCGACGCTGACCGTATCACCGGGGGGATATCGCCTAATGGTCGTCGACATTGTGCAAGCGGTATTTCCTGCCTTATCGACATCCACTTTTTGCAGCTCCATCTGCAGCGTATACCCTTTTTTAGGGGTGATGTCGTTGGTAGTGAAAGTCGCGTTTTTGACGAGACTGTCGATCACCGTCTTTTTCATCAACGCCTCCACTTCAGCCGAGGCTCCTCCTGCCGTATCGGCAATGAAGACCCTTTTCGTCCCATCAAGCTTTTCCGTGTTTATGTAGATCGGCGGCATAGCGGTCCTCCATCAATTTGTTTTCGACCAGGAATCCCCGGCACTCTACGAACTTCAACCAATTAATGCCAAGGATGTTATCTTCTAACATGACCGTCAGCAAGCTAATTTTTTGCCGAAATTGTAGTATTTCGGACGATAGGCGATGGCTGGGTCGTGAAAATAATAAAAGGGCGGTGAAAATAAATGGCTGAAAAATTGAAGATACTTGGGATCGCTGGCAGCCTTCGAAAAGGCTCATTTAATCAATCTGCGTTGCGTGCGGCGGCAGAGCTAGTTCCTGAAGGCGCGGAGATCGAGATCTACGACATCGAGGGTTTTTCCGGATTCAATCAGGACCAGGATCAGGACCCGCCCGCAAAGGTGAAGGAATTCAAGCAGAAGATCCGCGATGCGGACGCGATACTTTTCTGCTCACCCGAATACAACTACTCGATCCCGGGCGTTCTTAAGAACGCGATCGATTGGGCATCGCGGCCATACGGCGACAGCGCCTGGGAAGGCAAGCCTGCGGCGATAATGGGCGCCTCGATCGGTGCGATTGGCACCGCTCGAATGCAGTATCACCTCCGCCAGGTGATGGTGTTTCTGAACATGTTTCCGCTGAACCGTCCGGAAGTGATGATCGGAAACTGCACCGACAAATTCGACGCCGACGGCAACCTCACCGACGAGACCACGCGGGAATTTATCGGCGGAATGCTGCATGAGCTGGTCGATTGGACCGTAAGACTAAAAGATAAAGAGGGCTCCGCTAAGGCAAGCTGATGTAAACAAAAAAGGGCCGCGGACGGCCCTTTTCAATTTGTCAACGACCATCTGTTATGGCTTGATCACGTAGTCTGGCCAGCATGACGTTGGATTCAGATAAAGCTCCAGGAATCGCATCGCCTCTTCGTTGTACGAGCTTGCCGCTGCACGTGCGCCGGGGTCCGGATTCAGAATCTTAGAGACCTGGTCACGTACGGATTCGAGATGAACTCGAGTCGCACGGTCGGTCGCTTTTGCCAACGCCGCCGAAGCCGAGGCACTTATCGCACGAAGTTCCGCCCGATAAAATCCACGTTCGTCGCCGCTTGTAATAAACAAAGCGCCAAAGCCCGGGGGCAGACCTTGCGGTGCAGCCTGCGGCGCGGCATTCAGTTTGTTATTCGCGATGTCGAGATACGCACGCTGCAGGTTTCGGCGATACGGATCGATCGTTACCTTTGCAGCACCTAGCTCGGTCCAAACACCATTTCTAACTTCGGTGAGGAACTCTGCTGGTTGATAAGCGGCCTCGCCATCAAGAGCACTCTGCTCTACAAGCCGTGCGAACCTTGAGCTTGAAAGCAGGTTGTTCAGAATGCTATTTTGCGCGTTGCGAATGCGGCTAAGCTCGCCGACGGGTTCGATCCTACGAAGGATCTCTTTATCGACAGCCCATGCTGGCGTCGCAAAAGCATTTGCGTTCAGGAACCGCACTGCATCCGCCTGATGTGCTTTCGGAATGAGATTAAAGCGAACACCGGATTGTCCGATATGCTTTTGCTGCGTATTGAATCCGCCGACGATCTGTGCGACGTGGTTCATTTCGAGCGTCCATTGTCCCAACATTCGTCCGTAAAGCTCGCTGAGATCATCGTACGGCTGGCCTTTGTCATTGGTCGTCGCCGGCACTAGCATTTTGGCGACACGCTTAAGGTTCATAAGGCCATACGTCGAAGACTTGATCGCGTCCGCATCGCCAACCGCTTCGGTCAGTTCGCCGGGATCGCTTCCCGCCGAACCGTCGGTTGAAAATCTGAACCACGGCGTTTCATCCTGAGCACGCGCCCATGAATCGAGCGTTGTGCGTTCCTGGTCCGGCGTGGCAGCTCCTGGAATTGGTTTATAGCCCCACATCGTCGCCCATTCGTCATATGGGCCGATGCCGGGAACGAGGTCCTCAACCGGAATATTGTCTTCAGGTTGTGCAACATAGTTGAAGCGGGAATAATCCATCAATGTAGGCGTGTGACCCATCTTGTGGATCCATGCCGCATCGCGCATCTTTTCCTGCGGATACAATGAGCTCGCCTTCATGTTGTGCTGAAAGCCAAGCGTATGTCCCACCTCGTGGGCAACCACGTATTCAAGCAGCACGCCCATCAGATCATCGGGCATCGGCAGCTTTTGCACGCGTTTGTCGAGCGGGCCCACCTGCAGGAAATACCATGAACGCTGCAGGTTCATGATGTTGTGATAGAACTGAATATCCGACTCCAGGATCTCGCCGGTTCGCGGGTCGTTAACGTGCGGGCCTGATGCGTTTTCGATGGTCGACGGCAGCCAGCGGATCACCGAATAACGAGCATCTTCGGCGCTGAATTCGGGATCTTCTTTTTTGGTCGGCGCCACCTTGGCGATGATCGCATTCTTGAATCCGGCTGCTTCAAATGCTTTCTGCCATTTCTCAACACCCTTGATCATATACTGACGCCATTTCACTGGAGTCGCCGAATCAATGTAATAAACGATCTGCTTTACCGGTTCAGAAAGTTCTGCGTTGGGATCTTTCTTTTCGAGCCGCCATCGAGTGATGTACGTCCGCTGCTGAGCCCGGTGCTCATCGCGGCCGTAATCCATATTGTTTATCGAAAAGTAACCTACGCGTTCATCGAAAAGACGCGGCATCATGGGATTCTCAGGCAGTTTCACCATGCTGTGGTGAAGCACGACGGTGGCGCTTCCCGGGGGCATCCCCTGCTGTTGCGCATTACCGCCGGGTCCTTGGCCGCCAGGCAGTCCTGCGGGTGGAGCAGCTCGCGTATATGTCTGCGTCGCTTCGGCTTCGATATTCGTCGGATACGGCGAAATTCTTTCAATAAATGAACGGGTCGCGTCCATTGTTGTGGCGTTTAGCCTCTGACGCGCGCTGAATTCAAAGATGTCGGTTGTGAACAAACGGCCAACCTCGACTACCGCCGACTCGTTATTCGGGCCCCAGGCGGCAATGTTAAATGCCATCAGGATGGAATCGTTATTAGAATTTCGCACCGCCTCCGCGACGGGCAGCTTGGGGTCGGCGACAACGTTATAATTGATGTTTTTCAAATAAACCTTGTTGTTTTCACCCAGCTCCCATTTAACGACGCGTCTCCCCAGAGCCTGGCCGCCATAACCCACGCCGAGCGTTGTTCGCGCAATCTGTGTGACCCAAAGGAACTCTTTACCGATCTCACTTTTAGGGATTTCGTAATAGAACTTGTCCTTAACTTGATGGACCGTAAAAAGACCTTTCTTGGTCTTGGCATCTTTTGTGATCACCTTTTCGTAAGGCTGCGGGTCCTGCGATGCGGCACCGCCAAAGCCGGGCGGGCGTTGGCCGCCTGCCGGTGTTTCCGGCGTTGATGTTGGCTCCTGTGCAAGCAGCGGCAAAGCCGCGCTAATGCAGAGAACAACCGCGAAGAGACAAATTGACGCTCTTTTCATTTTGCGAATTCCTCCGAATAATTTGTAAAAAATAGACCGACTGGGCGAATTGCAGAATTTTCTGCGGTTTTGTTCAATATTTTGAATGCTTGCCGGTGCGTGTTACTAATATCACCCAAACGGCCGCGATGCAATAGAAAGGGCAGCAAAAAAGGCGGAGTTTACAAATCTTGACACTTAAATCTTGAATTCAGCAACGACCGGGGCATGATCCGAGGGGCGTTCGAGACCGCGCGGCTGCTTATCGATCCAGCATCCAGTACATTTTTCCGCTAACGAGCGGGAGGTCCAAATGTGGTCGATCCGAAGCCCCCGATTGCGCTGCCAGGCACCTTCGCGATAGTTCCACCATGAATACTCCTGAAGATCGCCATTCATCTGGCGAAAAAGATCAACAAATCCCCATTGCTTTACATGGTGAATGGCGGCACGCTCGGTTTTCGAGAAATGGATCTTTCCTTCCCACGCGGGGACATTCCAAACATCGAGTTCATCCGGGGCAACATTAAAATCTCCGCAGAGCAGCACATCCTTGTTTACGTCGCAGGTGTCGTCAAAAAAGCGGCGCAACCTTTGCAGCCAATCGAGCTTAAAAGTAAATTTTTCGCTCCAAAGTTCGCTGCCGTTCGGGATGTAAGTATTTACGATTCGCACGCCCTCGATTGTTGCGGCGATTAAGCGTTTCGGTGATTCGTCATCGTCATCCAGATAATTCTTCTGAACGTCTTTGATCGGAAATTTCGAAATTATCGCGACACCGTTGTACGATTTTTGGCCCATGAATGCGGCTTCATAGCCCGCATTTTTCAGATCGTCCAAAGGAAAGTTCTCGTCAATCGTTTTCGTTTCCTGAAAACAGACTACGTCAACCTCAGTGCGGTCGAGCCAGCCGAGCAGCTGCGGCATTCGAACATTTATCGAATTTACGTTCCAGGTCGCAATCTTCATTTTTGATCATTTTACCGAACTTTTCGGCTCGCGCGTGAATTTCGAATTGCGTTCCCAGAATACGCCGTCTGCAAACCCTTGGATCGCCGTGTCATCTTCGGCAGCCGCGAGCCGCTTTGCCGCGAGAATGCAGTAATCCTCGTCCGACTCGATCGCGACAAATTTACGGTCTAATTTCTTTGCGACGACCGCAGTCGTACCACTGCCGGCAAACGGATCTAGGATCATATCGCCCACGTTTGTGCTCGCTAAGATTATCTTAGCCAGAAGTTTTTCAGGTTTTTGTGTCGGGTGATCGGTGTTCTCCGGCATCGACCAGAACGGCACCGAAATATCGGTCCAAATGTTGGATGGATGCGTATCCCGAAAATTGCCCTCGCCGCTCTCGCTC
>JBJMGN010000128.1:0-7887 GCA_045807885.1 Pyrinomonadaceae bacterium
GATCACCTAAAGACTCTACTGGACGAAATTCAGCAAAATATCTATGACAAAGCGTTGGCGTTTCGTGAGTCAAATACTTTTCCGGTCGGTACCTGGGACGAATTTAAAGTACAGATCGAAAAGGGTGGTTTTATTTTGGCCCATTGGGACGGTACCGCAGAAACAGAAGAAAAGATAAAGAACGAAACGAAAGCAACGATACGCTGCATTCCATTAAATTCGATCGAACAAAGCGGCCAATGCGTTTATTCAGGCAAGGAATCGGCCAAGCGGGTGCTATTTGCCCGGGCCTATTAATTGATAGCTTGCTTTCCTAAAGCCGAGAAGATATTTCGAAATAGCGTCGCGAAAATAAATCGCTCATCGGGCTCGGCCTGGTTGTAATGACGGGCGATCGTTATATCGGGCCCGGGACAGTGGTAAACGGAAGTGCCCCAAAAGCCAGTGTGGCCCCAACAAACATTTCCCGCCATTATGCGTTTTGAAATTCCCATCGCGTACGGTCCTCCGGGTGCTTGTTCATTTGTAGTCGGAACTGTAAGCATTGTCTGCAAGGTCGAGTCACGCTTAAAAAATCCCTTCTGAAAGATTGCTCGATAAAAACGCGTAAGATCTTCGACGGTCGAGACGATTCCGCCTCCGCCATAAAGGTCGACGGAGGGATCGATCGTCATTCCGTCGATATGGCCGTAATAAGGGTGTGAAAGTGCCTTCGCATTGGGTGGTGCTTTTTCGAGGGATTCGAAATAAGTTTCGTCCAAACCGAGCTTTTGAAAATCTAGCAATTTTCGCACGGCCTGAGGCAGAGGAAGTTTTGTGATTCTCTCGACGATCTCACCCAAAAGAATATATCCGGTATCGGAGTATCGATATCCCTTTCCCGGTTCGAAAAGCGGCTGCCCCCAAACCATAGCTGCATTGACTTGTTCGCTACGTGTCCACCGGTGCATCGGGTCGGACTGAACTGCGAGCAAGTATTTTTGATCGGTCGCATAATCATGAATACCGCTTGTGTGCGTCAGCAAGTGTCGAATCGTGATGGTGTCCACTGCATAGCCATCTTTTCTTAATAGATCGACATATTCGGCGGGCAAATGTTTGGCGATCGAATCATCAAATCCGAGTTTTCCGTCTTCGATCAATCGTAGTACTGATGTCGCGACAAATGACTTGGTCACACTAGCCACACGAAACGTATGGTGGGGTTCGAGCAGCCGTTTTGACTCCCGATCAAACACCCCCGAGGCCAGACTCAAATCGATTCCACGACCCGGTACTCTTAAATGAAGCAGCTCGCCAGGTAAGCTTGGGTTCGCTGCGATTTCGGCATCAAGAGCGTTTTGGAGCTCGGCGACAACACCAGTTTGAGTTGCGGTTTTCGATTGCGCCAACGTGACCGCGCAAACAAGGGTGATCAGAAAGAAAATCTTAAGAGATCGATACATAAAAGTGGTTACAAAACAATAATTCGCCGGTTCAACTGCCGGCGAATTATTTACTGGGTTTGATCTGAGTTTAGGTTCCAGGTTTCACTTGCTTATCATCCAAAGAGAAACCCAATATCTTCGGGTCATTAATAAATTCCGCAAGCTTTTCCGGGCTGAACGTTGCACGAATCAGGGCCGCGTCATTTCCATCGATCGTTACGAGCGCGATCCTGATGTTTTTGCCCTCTTCCCGCATATACATGTACATTTGCTCGCCATCGCGTGAGCGAATATTCATAACCGAGCTCCATTCCGGACCAAACGAGCTTCGCATAACGCTGCGCATTTCTTTGTCGAGAGATTCCTTTGAGAATTTAAGGCCTTCAAAGAGTGTGATATTGAAGCTTTTTACACCCGCTGGCTTTGCGACCTTGACTGCCGCTCGAGCCAACCACATGAACGGGATGGAAACCTTTTTGGCCTCATATTTGGTCTTCAAGTGATTGACCACTGCTTCGAATTCGCCAGACCTCGCTAACGTGACCGGTGCTGCATTTGCCAACAAGAACAACATGAGGGCAGATGCGACAAATACTCGTTGATTTCTAAACATCGCATTTCCCTCCTTTTAGTTTTTGATCCTTGGTGCGGGTTTTTCGCCCTCTATATCGATCTTCGGAATATTCATCTTGCCGCTCATTTCGACGAGGGCCTCAATATCGATCGGGCCGATCACGTTCACAAGCGCGACGCTCTTTGAGTCGGATATCACCACCGCGACGCCGCTCATGATATTTCCGGTAAACATCGTAAAGACGTCGACCTTTTGGTTGTTTCGCTTACTGCGAACATTTGCGACACGTTCCCAACCAGGAGCATTCAATTGGGCACGGATCTCATCGACATCAGCGACGTTATATTCGTTCTCATGCTCAAAGTTGTAAACGCGCACGTATACAGCTTTAAGACCGGAAATAGCCTCGGCAACCTTGTGCGCGTCAGGATCATCGACTTTTGCCGTTACTCGTTTTGCGAGTTCGAGCAGCTTCCCGTCAACATTGACCTCGACCACGTCTCGCGCCTTGGCTTCCAGGCCGGCAAGCCTTTCAAAGTTCAATCGGGCCGGTTCCTGAGCATTAACGGAAACCACCACAAAAAGTAGCGCGATTCCCAAGCCAGATATTAGTTCAGCTATTGATCTCATAGTTCTCTCCCTTTACTTTTCGTTCCGATTCGACCGCACATCGAGGTCGCTTTTGCGATCGATAGTGTCCTGGACAACTTTCAACTTCGTTCCTGTAATTGCGAGTGCCAGCATAAGCCGGTCGTATGCGTAACGTTCCTCACGTGTAAGATCTTGTTTTTGCGCAAATGTCGTTTGCGGAGTTCGTGGGTTGCGCCGGGGCCGGAATACGGTCTTAACGAACCGCGGTTTCCTTAAGAACGGAACCGAAGCGATTTCTGGCTTAGGCTCTTCAGTCCGCGGCTCAAGAATTTCACCGCTGACCGGAGCACTAACCGAGGGTATCCGATCGGGGCCAATGGCAATACTTGATCCTTTATCACCTGAATTTGTTACGACCCAAATCATTGCCAACACCGAAGCTGCTGCAGCCGTCACGAATAAAGCCGCCCAGGAAAACCGACGCCGGAAATGCGAACCTACTTTGACGACATTTAACGCCGGCAATTCGGGAGGAGGGCCTTCTTTGAAGCGAAATTCAGAAAGTAAAGATTCGAATTTCTCGATCTCTCTATCGCTTCCCTTTTTTGACCACAGATATTCTTCGTTCATTTATCCAACCTTTATTCCGAGTCGTTCTCGCAATTTCTTCATCCCCCGATGAAGATTTACACGTACCGATTCGGCCTTCATTCCCGTTTGCCGTGCGATCTCGTCTCCGGTCAATCCTTCGACGAGCCGAAGTACCAACGTTTCGCGATACGAATCCGGCATCGATTTGATCACGTCCAATACCTCGGCAGCATCGTTTACCGTTGATCGATCACCTTCGATCGTATCTCCCAGTTCTTCGGTTTTGCGTGATGACCGGTAGAAGTTGGCGGCATGATTTCTCGCCAATTTCACTAACCACGCCCCGGCGGCGTCCTTGTCCCGCAGCGATCGTAAATTCTTAAAGGCGCCTAGAAATACTTCCTGCAAAACGTCCTGAACTTCATCCCTGGGTAATCGAGCTAATAGCACACCGTGGACCAGCGGCGCGTATTTTCGATAAAGCAATTCAAATTCTTTCTCGATGTCGAGTTCGCCCGAGCGCTCACCTGTCTCATGCTTGCGATCTGTACTTTGCAGTTCGAGATGAAATGGCTGGCACGTAACCGTGTTCTCGTTTATCGGCATCGACGAATCCTGAAGAGTTGCTTACCGGTTAAATAGTCGGGGAAGAGCAAAAAATGTTAACAATCAAATGTTCACGTTAATAATTCCGGGCGCTCAGGCCAATCGGCGTCCGGACTGACGGGCCCGGTTTGCGAGGCACCAAGCCTCTCTTTCGAAATGTCTGCGACGATGAAATTCTCAGGCGCCACCGGATTCCCAAATAACCGCCGCAACATTGCCAATTGACCCGCATGAGTCATTGCATCGGAAAACGGACCCTGCAGAAGCCGCTCTTCGGTCAAATCGTTCAAAAACGGGTCGCCGGCTTGAAGGTGTTGTGACAAGTCGACCAGCATCGCATGAAACCGTTCGACCTCTTCATCCAGACTCGGCAGCGGTTCCGGTCGATAGCTTCCGCCGACGAAATACGTCCGGGCGTAACCTAAGACACTCGTCATGTGCCGAACCAATTCTTTAGGCGTTCGGGCCTGATTTCCCGCTTCAAAGTTCGCAAATTGGGCCGGTGCCCCCCTCAGTGCCTTTTGCGTACGATAGGCCAAAGCCGCAAGAAAATGGACCAGCAACTCGCGTTTTTCGTTCAAAATAGTTTACTCCCGAGTTTTACATCGATTCGCGGCGAGACGATGGTGGCTTCTCCGCTTTCGGCCTTGGGAATCTGTACGCCTAAACAAAGGAACTCCGACGTGATTCCACCAACCGCGCGTGGTTCTAAATTCAGTATCCCCAATATTTGATATCCTAAAAGGTCTTCGATCGAATGTTGAGTTAACCTTGCCACTGAGGTTCTAATCCCGAACCGCCCGAAATCCGCCGTCAATTTATATGACGGCTTTTGTGCGTTTTGGGCATTCTCGATGCTAATGACCTTTCCAACACGAATATCGAGGAGGTCGAACGACTCGGACATAGAAACCACAGGCTTTAATTCTGTTGCCATTCTGGCAATTCTATTAGAGTTTTTAAGATTTCAAAACCCGGAAAACTAAGACTTTTTGGGTGGTTTTGGCGTCTAAGTTGTTGACCGAAGAATGTTTTTTACCGGTCTTACCCATTTGGGTTATTATTCTCGTGAATTTTGCCGGCAGCACGAGTGAATGTTGACAAATCTGACGGATGAAAAACTTCTTGCTTTAGCGGTCGAATCCGAACCTGAAGCGTTCGGAGAGATCGTGCGGCGATGGGAGCGGAAGATCTTCGCTCTGTGTTTCGGTATGCTTGGCCGCGAAGATGAGGCACGCGACGCCGCTCAGGAGGCATTTATCGCGGCATATCGTAATATTCATAGTTTTCGCGGTGAGGCGAAGGTTTCGAGCTGGCTACACCGAATCGCGGTAAACCAGTGTTTGACAACAAAACGACGCGCAAAAACACGTTCGGAGGAATTTCTCGATGAGGAAAGCCATGAAGAAGAACGTGTGTTCGTTGCGGCAGCAGCTTATTCGCCATCTAGCCGGACAGAACAAGCGGAGCGAAACGTGATCGTTCGGCAGGCGGTCGGTTCGCTCCCTATTGATCTGCGGCAGGTCGTAGTAATGAAAGAATTTGAGGATATGACGTTCCAGGAAATATCGGACACGCTCGAGATTCCACTCAGTACAGTGAAGAGCAGGTTATATACGGCATTAAAGCAACTTCGCTCCAAACTGGAACGGCTACCTATGGAGATCGGGTGAGTTAAGTTGATGAGAAACATTAAAGAAGCAAGTTCATGTTTGTTTGGTGAAGAGCTTATTGCTTATATCTACGGTGAACTTCCGATGTCCTCTCACGCTGCGTTCGAAAAGCATCTTTTGGACTGCAGCGGCTGCACCGAAGAGTTTGCTGATATCTCGGTATCCAGGCTTGGTGTATTTGAATGGCATCGCGATGAGTTTTTGCCTCTCGAAACACCGCAGTTTGTAATTCCGTTCGAACCAAAGGCACCGACCGCGAGTCAACCATATTCATGGTTCGACGCTGTAAGAAACCTGGTTGCTTCGCCGATGCGACTTGTTGCGGCAGGCGGTTCATTAGCAATAATCACGTTTGCAGTGGCGTTCGGCGTATTGAATTATTCAAATTCGAATGAGAACCAGGTTGCAAGCGGTGTTTCGAATGTAGGAATTGAAACGGCCAAGCCGAATAATGTGGTGGCCCTGGAGAGCGATCCAATCAAATTAGTTCTACCGAAAAAGGCGGAAAATACTGTTGTAAAACGTGCAGCTACTTCTCGCGAGCCCAGTCATATCGTTCGGACCAAAGCCGACGTTAGTAAAGATGTGCCAGTCGTGCAGGCCTCAAAAGCAACGACTATCTCTGTACCGCGGCTCGGCAATTTTGTTGAAACAGAAGATACATCGCTTAGACTGGCGGATCTTGTCGCTGATATCGATACGATGGATCGAAAATGAAGATTATGTTAAGGAAACTTTCCCCAATTATTTTTGGTTGTCTCTTCTCTGCCGGACTTTTTGTAACGGCGGTGGATGGGCAGGACGGCCCGCCGGCGAATCCAGAACCCGGCGTCAATCGTCCGCAGGATGGCCGCCGTAATTTTGCCGATCACCCGCAGGACAATCGTCCTAATTTGATAGCACAGCTTGGGCTTTCTCAAGAACAGATACAGCAGTTTCGAAAGCTTAACGCCGAACATCGGCCGCAGATGAATGAGGCGCAAAGACGGTTTCGCGCCGCAAATCGTGAACTCGACATCGCAATCTACGCTGACGTTGTTTCAGAGGATGCGATTCAAGCGAAACTAAAGGCGTTTCAGGAAGCGCAAGCCGAGGTCGACCGACTAAGATTTTCAAATGAATTGAATATCCGTCGAATACTGACCCCTGAGCAAGTTGTCCGCTTTCGGGACATGCGCCGACGATTTGCAGAAATGGGTGGTAGACAAATAAGACCGAATGCCCGTCCAGGAATGGGCGATCAACATCGCGATGACCCACCATTGCAAAGAGCGACCGAACCACCCCCGAACCGTTCGGTTACGAAAGAGAATCGACCTAACAATTAGAACGATCTCGGGCCCACGAAATTAGGCTGCCTTACTGGCAGCCTTCTTTATTTATTCGCGTTTGTTGAAATCTGGGCTTCATTGTAACCTTTACGGAACGAACTCAGTTGTACCGCCAATCGTTTGATGAATCCCTTCATTCGCTTCGTTTCCGAATTACAGGAAGTCAGCTTACTTATTTGGCGGGCTGTTGTCAGCATTTTCAGCAGCCCCAGATATTATTCGGAAACGATAAAGCAGATGGATCTGATCGGCGTGGGCTCCCTGCCGATAGTCCTCTTGACCGGATTCTTTACTGGAGGCGTTCTCGTCCTTCAGGTTTTTCCCACGCTTCAGTACTACAGCATTCAGAACGAAGCTGGAAATTCGGTAGCGACATCGCTAATTCGCGAACTGGGACCGGTTCTTTCGGCTTTAATGGTGTCCGGCCGAATTGGAGCGGCTATCTCCGCAGAACTTGGATCAATGATCGTGTCTCAGCAGATCGATGCCATGCGCGCGCTTGGCACGGACCCGATCCGGCGACTCGTTCTTCCGAGAATTCTCGCACTTGTCTTCATGCTTCCGCTTTTGACAGTTGCTTGCGACATACTTGGGTTAATCGGCGGTGGGCTCATAGCATCCAGTCTTTATAATCAGGACTATCACGTTTTTGTAACTTCAGTCCGTGTGGGAATATCGACGTCGGATCTCGTTAGCGGCCTGATCAAGCCATTCTTTTTCGGCCTAATAATTGGAAGCGTTGCGTGTCGCAAAGGACTTTCAACGACTGGCGGAACTGCGGGTGTTGGACGCTCTACTACCGATGCGGTAGTTCTGGCGTCGATATGGGTGATCATTTTCGATTTCTTTCTTTCAAAAGCGCTTCAATATCTTTTGGATCTGGGACAGCTTTAGATGTTCGAAACAAACGAGACCAACGAACAAACGGTTAACGAACCTATTTGGGGCGTTGTCCCGGCGATCGAGTTTCAGGATGTCTGTCTTTCATTCGATGACAAGGTTGTCCTGGATCATATTAGCCTTACTGTGCGACGCGGGGAATGCAAGATCATCTTAGGCCGAAGCGGGGGCGGGAAATCGACGATAATTCGTCT
>JBJMGN010000129.1:0-5650 GCA_045807885.1 Pyrinomonadaceae bacterium
AGTTACGACGAGATCGCAGAAGTCACCAGCTTGCCGCTTGGCACCGTCAAAAACAGATTGTTCCGTGCCCGCGAAATGATGCGGGAGATCTTTGTCGAAAGAGGTTTTACCGGCATCTGATCGACGGAACAAATTCGAACCCTCGTGGTTCGATTGCCGTCGATGCAAAATTCCGATTTCAAAATCAACCCGGGTTGCTCTCCCGAATTGCTCCACGAATTTCTTGACGGCGAACTAAGTCCGCAACAGGAATCACTTCTAAACGATCATCTCCTTTCCTGCGCGAATTGCTCTAGCGAACTCAATATTCACAAGGCGGTTTTTGGAAAGGCTGATGAACTGTCCAATGGCGTCGAAGTTCCACCGAATTTCGCTGAAGCGGTAGCGACCAAAGCTGACAGTCAAATCAATGGGCTAAGGCGACGAAAAGAACGTGTCGCGACGCTGACGGTCGCCGTGCTTCTTGCATTTTCGACAGTTTCGTTGATCGGCTTCGATATCTCGCGATCGTTAGCTGCTGCCGAAGTGTTGGCGACAAAAGCCATTTCATTCATTTCTATGTTGGCCAGCTTTTTAGCGAATTTTGCAATTGGGATCTATGTGATCTTAAGAGTAATTTTCCAACAGATCGACAGCGTGGCTCTATTCGTGACGGTTGCGGCGATCTGTTTATCCCTTTGTTTCTTTTGGCTTTTAAAAACCGCCAAGCGGTCTGTGCTGGGGGAGTCGAAAAGATGACCAACCGCCAACGTCTGTTATCCGCGGCCTCTTTTCTATTCGCAATTTCGGTGTCGATTTTGATACCACAGCTTGTGCTTCCACAGTCCCAGATCTCTGAGGATACGGAACAACAGACTCTGACGATAGATGACGCGCCGGAAATGAAGGTCATAGCCATCTCGAAAAATGTCGTCGTTAGAAAGCATGTAAAAGACGTCCTGGCATGGGGCGGGACCGTGACTATCGAGGGAATCGTTGACGGCGATGTGGCAGCGATCGGCGGCTCTGTGATCCAAAAGGAAGGCAGCTTTATCGGCGGCGACGTGATCGTCTTCGGTGGGCAATATCGTTCCGAAGGTTCGTCCTCCAAGCGCGTCGAAGGAAAAAACACGATCATGTTCGGCGTGTTCGAAGAAGAATTACGCGGCCTAGCCCGCGACCCGACAGAACTTCTATCGCCAAAGCTCAGTGTTACGTTCGTAATCCATCGTGTTCTCGCAATTCTGTTCTGGTTCATTGTAACGATGATCGCAGCAACGATCACGCCAGGTGCTGTAAGTCGCGGAGTGGTGGGACTTCGATTATCGACGCTGAAGATAACAGGCATCGGCGCGGCCGCTTTTCTACTCACGTGCATCGCGGCGGTCATCGGCGTCGGTTTCCTTCCCGAGTATCTTTCGGTCGTGGTTGGTTTGATGGCGTTTGCATTAATAATGCTCGCCTACGGATTTGGACGCGTTGTGATGAATGCTTTTGTTGGCAAATTGATCCTCGACCGTTTCTTTGCTTCACATAAAATTTCCGAATCGATTACGATCCTCGCTGGTGTAATGGTCAATGTTCTCCTTTTATCGATTCCATACGTATGGCCGCTCGCGCTTTTTGCATTCTTTGCAATTGGTACAGGACTAGTGGTTACAAGCCGCTCTTACTCGCCGTGGAAGGCTCGTTAAGTTTGTAAACCAAGGTTTTACAAAACTTTACATTTAAAACCAAACCTATAAGGGTCACTTTTCGTCATAATACTTCAGAGGGTTTCTCCTTCGGGCGATAGGTGTACGTTCATTTATGAAAGGCATTAAGATGCACAAATATTTATTTATCATCGGGTTCGTTTTCAGCGTCGCGGCTTTGGGCATGGCACAGCCGCCTGAAGGAATTAAAGCCTCGATCGTTCCCGGCGAGGTTGTTTCCATTTCTGACAAAGCAATTGTTCTGAAGACCAAGGACGCTCAACTCAACGTCGAACTCAGTGGGAAGACCGAATTCAAACGAATTGCCCCTGAACGGCCGAATCTCGCTTCTGCGACACCTTCGACACTTGCAGAAATTGCTGCTGGCGACAAGGTTATCGTCTCGGGCGTGTTCGGCGACGACAGATCGAAGCTGCCCGCGCGCACGGTGTACCTGATGTCGCAGTCAGACATCGCTAAAAAGAACGCAAATGAAACGCAGCGGTGGACAACACGTGGAATTTCAGGAAAGGTCGCGAGCATAAATTCTCAGACGGGACAGATCGGTGTCGAAGTCCGCGGGTTGATGGGAACGACGACCGTCATGATCAGCGCGAATGACGGCGCGACCTTCAAACGATATGCACCCAACTCTGTGAAATACAGCGAGGCGGTTACGAGTTCTGTTGGCGACATCAAGGCGGGAGATATGCTTCGAGCGGTCGGTGATAAAAGTGCCGATGGGCTCAGCTTTCAAGCGGAAGAGATCGTTACAGGTGCATTTCAGACTGTCGCTGGAACTGTTAAATCGATCGACGCCGAAAAGAACGAAATAGTAATTACGAATCTTCAGAACAAAAAAGACATGACGGTTTCCCTTGGAACTGCTTCAGTGATGAAGAAGTTTCCGGAAGAAATGGCCCAGCGATTGGCCCAATTTCAAGGTGCCGGGGGACCACGTCCCGCTGGTCCCAATGGCGGTCAGACTGTGCAACAAACTCCGGCCACCGGGCAACCGGGTCCGGGTCCGGGCGGCAATCCCGCGGGCGGACCGGCTAGGATGATGGGCGGACCGGGAGGCCGAGCGGGCGGCATTGATGAAATGCTCGAAAGATTTCCCAACATAACAGCAGCCGATCTAAAAGTCGGAGACATGATCGCAGTCTCAAGCACACGCGACGGTTCTCTTGACAAGATCAGTGCGATCAAATTGCTTGCCGGTGTCGAACCGTTTGTTCGTGCCGCGCAGGCGTCCGGTAATATGCAGCGGCCGGGACAGCAGGGCGGGTTCAATATTCCAGGGCTAGACGGATTCGATTCCCCCTAGGTTTCAGCTCCGTCAACAAGGCGGGTTTATATTTTTCTTACGGGTCATTATGCGATCATTCAGTTTATTTTTACTTTTTGCCGTTTTGGCATTCTTTTCCGCCTCGCCGGCGTTCGCACAGCAGTCCGGCAGCATTAGCGGCGTTGTGCAGGATTCACTCGGTGCGGTCATAGTTGGTGCCACGGTTACTGTTGTTTCGGCCGACGCGAAAGAGAAAACAACAACCTCTAATCAACGAGGCGAGTTTAGTGTTACAGGCTTGGCGCCCGGCAAATACACTGTAAAGGTTATCGCACCGAAATTCGCACTTTACGAAAACACCGAAGTTGTAGTGACTGCAGGAAAGCGGGAAGAACTTACAGTACCGCTCACGGTAGAGGCTGTAGCAGAGCAGGTGCAGGTCGATACAGATCCGGGCGTGTCAACTGATCCGGATGCCACCGCAGGTGCTACCGTCATCAAGGGTAAAGACCTCGAGGCGCTTCCTGACGATCCCGATGAATTAGCAGCTGCACTTCAGGCACTTGCAGGACCTTCCGCAGGACCGAACGGTGGACAAATTTACATTGACGGATTCACTGGCGGCCAGTTGCCGCCCAAGGACGCGATTCGCGAGATTCGTGTTAACCAGAATCCATTCTCAGCGGAATTCGATCGACTCGGGTTTGGACGCATCGAGATTCTTACCAAACCAGGATCCGACAAGTTTCGAGGCAATGCTTTTGCGAGCTTTAATGACGAGAGCCTAAATTCCAGGAACCCGTTCTCCGCAAATCGCGCTCCGAGCCAGACGCGAAATTTCGGAGGAAATTTTTCGGGTCCAATCAAAAAAGGCAAATCGTCGTTCTTTTTCGACATAAACAGCCGAAGTAATGATGAGAATGCCGTCATAAACGCCTTCGTTCTGGATGAAAATCTGAATGTTGTGCCGTTTAATCAGGAGGTTGTTGTTCCTACTCGTCGTTTTTCGTTCAGCCCGCGTTTTGATTACCAGATCAACAAGAACAATACCCTTGTATTACGATACAGCTTCAACAATGCAACGCTTGAAAACCAGGGCCTGAACGGCGGCTTGACACTTCCTTCGCGTGCGTACGACTCAACCCAGCAGAATCATGAGTTTCGTCTCACCGAAACGATGATCATCAATCCAACAACGGTCAACGAAACCCGGTTTTCTTACGAACATCGCGAAAGGGATCAAATTGGTGATAACTCGATACCTGCGCTAAGTGTTGGCGCAGCATTTATCGGCGGCGGCGCGACAATCGGCGAAAGCTTCAACCACGCAAATGCATGGGAGGTTCAGAATTACACTACGACGATACTGGGAAAGAGCGCCCAACACTCGTTGAAATTCGGAGCCCGTATTCGTGGGACCACATACGACGACCAATCCGAGAATAACTTCGGTGGTTCATTCACTTTTCCCGGAATCCCACCGCGGCTGGCCGATCCGAGTTGTGTTTCGACACCCACGCAGCCCTGCGCGTTGACCCCCAGCCTTACCGGCATCGAGCAATATCAAAATACGATACTGCAGACAGCCGGCTTTGCTCCGACTCAATTTTCGATCACTACGGGCAATCCGCTGCAGCATGTTTCTCAGTACGATTATGGCGTCTTTTTTACTGATGATTGGCGGGTGAACCCGGGCCTCACGTTGAGCTTTGGACTTCGTTACGAGAATCAAACGAACATTAGCGACAATATGAATTTCGCTCCTCGTTTTGCATTCGCGTGGTCGCCGGGTGCGGGGGCGGGAGCAAGGGCGCCGAAGACTGTAATACGCGGCGGTTTCGGAGTATTTTACGAGCGTGTCAACGATAACTACACGCTTCAGGCTCTGCGCTTTAACGGCGTGGAACAACAGAACCTGGTCGTTAGTTCGACTGACCCTGATCCTGCGCGGCGATTGATCGCTATCAACTTGTTGCGACAGCCGATCTTTACGGTCGACGGTGTGACCAATGTGCCCACCGCGGCCGATATCCAGGCCGTATTGCCTCAGTCGAATACACCGCGACAAATGGCGGCTGACATGCAGGCGCCTTACTATTATCAATTTGCAGTTTCGGTCGAACGTCAACTCCCGGGACGTACTGTCCTTTCCGGATCGTATATCGCCACGAAGAACTACAATACCATTCGTTCAGTGAACATAAATGCGCCGATCTGTCCTAATCAGATCGGGTGTTTAACCGCTCCGAGGCCTTTTCCGACACTTGGAAACATCCAGGAGTTCGAATCTACTGGGTTAGGAAGTATGCAGCAGTTCGTCCTGAATTTTCGAACGAATTTCAATCCAAGGGTTTCGCTCTTCGGAAACTATGCTTTGGGCTTTGCGAATAACGACACTGACGGTGGTTTTCCTGCATATAGTTACGACCTGTCGGACGAATACGGCCGCTCCTCGCAGGATGTCCGCCATCGATTTATTATCGGCGGCAACATTAACCTTCCATGGAGTATTTCACTTAGCCCGTTCATCAATGCATTCACCGGCAGGCCATTCAATATAACCCGCGGTGTTGATACGAACAGTGACGCTCAGGTTACGGAACGTCCAACCTTCGCCGAACTTGGTGTCCGGTGCAATCAACTCGGATTAACGTCGAAATCTTTCTGCGATGTTTCAGGGCAGGATCCC
>JBJMGN010000130.1:0-6884 GCA_045807885.1 Pyrinomonadaceae bacterium
CTAAATAATGAATCGATTAAAGATCGTACATTATCCCGAAAAGGTATTGCTGTCTGTAGGCAAACCGGTCGAGGAATTTGGCGTCGAATTTCGCACTGTGGTCGACGAAATGTTTGCCGTGATGGAGAAAGCGGGCGGCGTTGGCCTGGCCGCCCCGCAGGTCGGCATTTCGAAACGGTTTTTCGTGATGGATGTTCCGGAGGATGAGGGTGGGCGTCATCGTCACGCGATCGTTAACCCAAACGTTTTACGGGTTGAAGGCGAACAGGTGGGTGACGAGGGGTGCCTGTCATTTCCGGGACTCTATCAGACCGTGAAACGCGATATGCGCGTGATCGTATCAGGGCAGGATGAAACGGGTGAAGAAATTGAGCTCGATCTGAATGGGCTCGCCGCGCGCTGCGTCCTGCACGAAACCGATCATTGCGACGGCATAGTGTTTTTGGACCGAATGACACCCTTGAAACGCGAATTGGCAAAGCGTAAAATCAAAAGATTACAATCAACGGGCGAATGGGGATGAGCATAGAGAACACCAGACTTACGGGTGAGGTCGGTTCCGTCAAGGAACTCAACGCATTCCTTGAAGCCGGTTGGAAACTGATCCTGACGTACGTTGAACACTCAAACGACACGCAGCATCCGCGATATGTGATCTCGTGGCAAAGCGACGGGGAACCGGCAGTACCGGAACTGCTCGACGCGTGGGAATTGAACGAACTTGACCGGCAAAGATACAGGTAATATGCAAACACAAAGAGTTTTGGACGAATTCAAGAACGAGCCTTTCACTGATTTTTCGAAGCCTGAGAATGCCGAGGCGATGCGTGCGGCTATCGAAAAAGTGCGTAGCGAACTGGGCCGCGAATATCCTTCAGTGATCGACGGCGAAAAGGTAACACTTGAACACAAGTTTCAGAGTTACAATCCGGCGAACAAGACAGAGGTTGTCGGCGTTTTTTCGGAAGGCGACAGCGATACTTCATTGGTTAATAGAGCGATTGAAGCGGCAACGGAGGCGTTCAAAACCTGGCGAAATGTGCCGGCGCCGGAAAGGGCCGAATATTTATTCAAAATCGCCGAGATGATGCGTCAGCGAAAACACGAACTTTCAGCCTGGATGGTGTTCGAAGTTTCAAAGACGTGGGCCGAGGCCGATGGGGACACGGCAGAAGCCATCGATTTCATGGAATTCTATGGCCGCGAGATGCTTCGATGGTCCCAGGAACAGCCCGTGACGAAGGTGCCGGGCGAAGACAACCATCTGGAATATATCCCGCTCGGTGTTGGGGCTGTCATCCCGCCATGGAATTTTCCGCTCGCGATAATGTCGGGTATGACAATGGCGGCTGTTGTTACAGGTAACACCGTCGTTCTGAAACCGTCATCTGATTCGCCGACTATCGCTGCAAAATTTGTAGAGATTGTCGAAGAAGCGGGTCTGCCGGACGGAGTTATCAATTTTCTTACCGGAAGCGCGAAGACCGGCGAGGCCATGGTCACTCATCCGAAAACGAGATTTATTTCGTTTACGGGGTCGAAGGGCGTGGGCCTGCACATCAACGAAGAAGCAGCGAAAACGCGCGACGGCCAGATCTGGATCAAACGCGTGATCGCTGAGATGGGCGGCAAAGACGCGATCGTGGTGGCTGACGACGCCGATATTGATTCGGCAGCAACCGGAATCGTGCAGGCAGCATTCGGATATCAGGGACAAAAATGTTCTGCATGTTCCCGGCTGATCGTTGATGAAAAGGTGCACGATCAGTTGATGGAAAAGGTCGTTGAGTTGACGAAAGCGCTGAAGATCGGGCAGCCAACAGAAGGCGATACTAATTTGGCGGCTGTGATCAACAAACGTTCGTTCGAAAATACGGTCGGATATATCAAAAAGGGCGTCGATGAGGGCGGCAAAGTTTTGATCGGCGGAACGGGCTCAGACGAAAACGGATACTTTATCGAACCGACGATAATCGACGATGTAAAGCCGGGCGATACGGTTGAGCAAGAAGAGATCTTTGCTCCGGTTCTTGCGGTCGTCAAAGCGAAGGATTACGACCACGCCCTCGAAATCGCGAACGATACGGAATTCGGATTGACGGGCGCGGTATATTCGGCCTCGGAAGATCGGCTGAAACAGGCGCAGCAGGAATTTCACGTCGGCAATTTATATTTGAATCGCAAATGTACAGGCGCTTTGGTTGGTGCGCACCCCTTTGGGGGATTCAACATGAGTGGCACGGATTCAAAAGCCGGAGGGCGCGAATATCTTTTGCAATTCATGCAGGGCAAATCCATTTCACGGAAGATAGTTTGATCATGCTTGTGCGTCGCGCATTTTCTATATTGCTTGCTATAGCCGGGCTTACTTTTGCCACCCCAGGGCAAAAGCGACCAGTCACAGCACGAGCTGTTATATTTGCTGTACTAAACGACGGCAAATCGATTGAGCCGATCGGCTATTTGGACCAAAAAGGCAAGCTAACCGACGCGATCGACGGAGCGTCTGAACCGAAGGTGTTGAATGCTTTTCACAAATCGTACTTTCCCAAAGGAAAGGTCTATCCGTTGATTTTCGGAGGAAATGCGGTCGGTTCAGTAACGATCGTCTCGTCGGACCCCGCAGCCGAATGCGGTAATTTTGAGGGCACAGTTAAAACGACAACGACGCGAGTACCGTTGAAAGGCAATGTGATGGCCCTTGCGACGAACGCCAAGGTCGGTAAACCGGGCAGCGGGATTCGTCGAATGCCGACCGCGGCCGAACGCAGTGAAATGGAAACACTGGTTCGCGCCGAGTTCATTAAAAATGGCGTCGCGGAAGCGGCAACGACGAATCTAAGATCGCTTAATCTTACGGCGCTCGACGTGGATTCAGATGCGAATGCGGAGCTCGTCGGCACATATTGGGTAGAAACATCGCCCAAAGAACGAGGCCTTCTATTCTTTATTGCGCAGCGCGGTTCGGACGGGAAATATGCGTTCGGCTATGCCGAATTCAGCAAGGTTGCGGAATCGGATACGATGAGCGAGGACATAAAGGATATCGACAGCGGCGTCTATCACGAGCGGCTTCTCGATATTTTTGACGTCGACGGTGACGGCATCGGCGAGATATTTTCGTACTCTATGTCATTCGAAGGGGCGAGTTTTAACGTTTACAAACGCAATCGAACAGGCTGGGCAAAGCATTACGAGGGGACAAACTATCACTGCGCGTACTAGGGGCGCCCTGTCGGAACCGTCGTATGGCGCTCAGGCGAGCGCCTTTATTTTTTATGAAGATCGTATTCATGGGCACGCCATTAGCCGCGGTACCGACGTTTGAACGACTTGTGAAAGACGGTCACGAGGTCAATGCCGTCTATACGCAGCCGGACCGGCCATCGGGCCGCGGAAACAAGATCACGTTTTCGCCCGTGAAGCAATTTGCCCATGACAACCAAATTCCTGTATTTCAGCCTGCGAAGATCAAAACACCCGAGGCTTTAGCGACATTCGAATCGCACAATGCGGATGTCGCCGTCGTGGTCGCATACGGCAGAATCTTGCCAGAGACATTTCTCAACGCATTTCCGTATGGAGCAGTTAACGTTCATTTTTCACTGCTACCAAAATATCGCGGCGCTGCGCCAGTGAATTGGGCGATCGCAAACGGCGAAACTAAAACAGGCGTGACGACGATGAAGATGGACGCCGGTCTTGATACCGGCGATATTCTTTTGCAAAGCGAGTCGGCAATTGGACCCCAGGAAACTGCACCCGAACTAATGGAGCGACTTTCGATGCTAGGCGCCGAACTTTTGTCGGAGACGCTCCTTCGTATAAACGAAGTCATTCCCCAAAAGCAGGACAATAGTGCAGCAAGCTTTGCTCCGATTCTGAGACGTGAAGATGGGTTGATTGATTGGCAGCAGTCGGCGTGCGAAATAAATAATCGTGTTCGTGGATTTCAACCTTTTCCATCGTCATATACCTATTTCAAAGGGCAGCGCGTTACGATCTGGAAGGCAAAAGCGGTCGAGCAATTTCCATCAAATAACTCAGTGCCCGGAACCGCGGTTTCCCTCGAGGACAAATTGTTGACGGTTTGTTGCGGCAATGGTTCGGCACTCGCGATAGAAGAAATTCAACCGGAAGGCAAACGCCGAATATCTGCCGTAGACTTTATCAACGGCAATCGTCTGAGCGTCGGGGATAGGTTCGGCACAACATAAAAAGAAATGTTTGAGATCGCAACGTTTTACAGATTTATTAAATTAACCGACCTTGATTTGAAGCGTGATCGCTTAAAGCAGGCAATGCGCGATAAAGGCATCAAGGGAACGATAATTCTCGCTGAGGAGGGATTCAATTCAACGATCTGCGGAGCGCCCGCCAACCTAAAAACCTTCGTAGCTGAAGCGGAAGAAATTTTACAATGCACGATCGAGACGAAATCATCCTTTCACGAACAGCTGCCGTTTCGGAAGTTGGATGTGAAGATCAAACCTGAGATCGTGACGCTGAAACAAGATGTGGATATCGCGAAGGGCAATGGAACACACGTCGAACCGAAGGATTGGAACGAGATCATTTCCGATCCGGATACAATAGTCCTCGATGCTCGAAATCATTATGAAGTAATGAACGGGCGGTTCGTTGGGGCCATTGATCCGAACACAACCAAATTCAGTGAATTGCCAGGTTTTATTGAAGAAAATCTTGATCCTGGGAAGAAGAAACGCGTTGCAATGTACTGCACAGGCGGCATTCGCTGCGAAAAATTTGCGCCGTATCTGCGATCGAAGGGATTTGAAAATGTGGTTCAGCTTCGGGGCGGGATACTTAAATACCTTGAAACTGTGAATGTAAACGAGTCGCTTTGGCAGGGTGAATGCTTCGTTTTCGATGACCGGCGAACAGTCGATTCGGAATTGAAAAAAGGTGTGCAGCCTGATCATTCACTTGCGAATAAGAAATGAAGATCTCACCGGCACGAATGGCGGCGTTCGATATTCTTCTGCGGATCGAGCGCGATTCGGCCTTCTCTTCGGTTTTGCTTCCGCAATTCGAATCCAAACTAAACGACAAAGACCGCGGCCTATGTCACGAGATCGTGCTTGGCGTGCTTCGGCGAAAGCTCTGCCTTGATGAGATCGTTCGGCAACTTTCCAACGATCGAAGGATCGATCTTGAGATTAGTATAGCTCTTCGGATCGGTCTATTTCAGCTGATCTATCTTGATCGCATCCCGACGCACTCGGCGATAAATGACAGCGTTGAACTGGCCGCACGTGCGAAAAAGCGCTCGGCGAAAGGATTTGTTAACGCGTTGCTTCGTTCGTTTGCACGCGAAAGGCCGGGTCTAAACTTTTCGAACGAAACCGAGCGAATTTCGATTGAGCAGTCGCATCCAGCTTGGCTCATACAGCGTTGGTCTGAACAATTTGGCGCCGAATCGGCGCATGCATTATGCGAAGCGAATAATCTTACTCCGACTGTCGCCTTTCGTCCGATCGGGAGTGTACCTGACCTAATATCCGAGCTCGAAACAAAAGGAATGATCCGACGTTCCGAGTTTGTCCCGAATTGTTACGTTGCGAGAACACTTCCGAGCGAACTGCGTGAGTTGGCTAATGCAGGCGCAATCTATTTTCAGGACGAAGGATCACAGTTGGTGGCCCACGCGGTCGCTGCCGTATCCGGCAAGAAAGTCCTGGATGTTTGTGCCGCGCCCGGAGGCAAAACTTCTTTGATCGCTGCAGCTACACAAGCCTTCGTCGTGGCGGGGGACGTTCGCGCTTCGCGCGTTGAGCGCTTGCGACAGACATGTACAGATCAGTCTTTAGCAGTCCCAATAGTTCAACTTGATGCTGAGTTCGAAATGCCATTCCCGAAAAGAAGTTTCGACACTGTTTTTGTGGACGCACCCTGCTCGGGAACGGGTACTATCCGCAATAATCCCGAAATCCGATATACCATTGCAGAAAACGATATTCGGTCATTATCCGACAAACAACTTCGGATACTTCAAAACGCATCAGATGTGACGGTCGAGGGCGGAACCATCATTTATTCGACCTGCTCATTGGAACAGGAAGAGAACGAATCGGTTTGTGAACGCTTTCTACACGACAATCGCGAGTTTTCAGTTGAACCGCCGAAGATCGATCAGCGATTTCTGACCGCCGACGTTTTCGCCCGAACATTCCCGCATCGGGACGAAATGGACGGTTTCTTTATTGCTGTATTTCGTCGCCGTTGAATGTTTAACCTAGATGGCAAAAATGTTAAGATTTCCCTTTGGTTTCCCGGAGTAGCTTGAAATGGGGTTTATTTCCACCGGTTTATCAGCAATAACAAAACTTATCGCCCTTGGTGTCCTGCTTTTGGCTTTTGCAATCGGGATGATGGCGGTCGTGTACATATCGCTTTCCGGGAGCGAGGTGAAGGTGCCCGAGATCGTTGGCAAAGATTTTATCGAAAGCGAGAAAGAGCTCGCGTCCCTTGGACTCAAGATAAAGAGGCGTGCAGATCGAGCCAGCGGCGAGAAGATCAATACAGTTCTTGAACAACTCCCCAAACCCGGTGAAACGGTGAAAACAGGCCAAATGATCTTGGTCGTGGTAAGTAAAGCCGGCGCGACAGCCGATGAAACTCCGAAGTCGCTGATCAAAGATATTGAAGCGGACGATTCTGAAAAGATCGAAGAAATGATCACGGACAAACCAAAGCGGAAATCGAATTCGAATTCAAATTCAACGAAGAAAAAGGCGGATACGACGCGCGACACCATCGCGAATACCACGGACGGTACAGACGCAGGTAAGGACGGGCTTACCGTTCCTGCGGAGAATTCAAATAAGAAAGACTCCGATCCAAATGCGGATAAATCTAAGACA
>JBJMGN010000131.1:0-6999 GCA_045807885.1 Pyrinomonadaceae bacterium
CGAAAGCTGATTGAGCTGCGTGATAAAGGCAGAGCGATCCTCCTCGTATCTGCTGAACTTGAAGAAGTTAAAGCGTTGGCCGATCGCCTGCTTGTGATCCGCGAGGGCAGAATCGTGGGTGAGGTCGATCCGAAAGTTACATCCGTCGACGAGATCGGATTATTAATGACAGGCGGAGATTAAAACCGAATGACACCAAAACTTTCAGGCATCGCTCCGCAGTTCGTCGTACCCGATGTGGTCGCGACAGCGGAATTTTATCGGGATAAACTCGGCTTCGATTTGCTGGGTTATTTCGCCGATCCACCGGTTTATGCAATGGTTCGAAGGGACAACGCCGAGATACATTTCGGCAAAGCCGACACCGAAAGTATTCAGGTAAACGAGACGGTTCGACGCGGCATGGGAACCGACGCTTATATTTTCGTCACGGATGTTAATGCGATATACGAGGAATTCAAGGAACGAAGTGTCGAGATCGTCGAAGGTCCTATAAAGCGCATTTACGAATGTACCGAGATCACTGTGAAAGACTGCAACGGCTTCCAGTTGGTCTTTGGTGAATGATCAAGCGGTCACCGCCGACTTAGAGCCAAACATTTCCTTCATTTTTGTTACCGCCATCTGGAGGTTGGCCATCGACGTCGCGTACGAGATCCGAATGTAGCCGTCGGCCCCGAATCCTGCACCATCGGTAACGACAATATGATATTTCCGTAAAAGT
Source organism: Pyrinomonadaceae bacterium (assembly GCA_045807885.1). Lineage (GTDB taxonomy): Bacteria > Acidobacteriota > Blastocatellia > Pyrinomonadales > Pyrinomonadaceae > OLB17. The sequence continues at coordinate 725 of JBJMGN010000131.1, forward strand.
GCTTCCACTATTTCGCCGGACGATTTATATTCGTTTCCGATCGCATTGCGAACGTCGACGAAAGCGTAGAACGCTCCTTCGGGCATTGCGCATTTGAAGCCGGCTATCTCGTTCAGTGCAGGAATAAGCCAATTCTTCCGCCTCTCGTATTCGGTCGTCATTGTAATAACCGCAGCGAGAGTTTCCTCATATTTTTCGAACGCTTTTGCGCACGCATACTGAACGAACGACGTAGGATGCGTCGCGGAATGGCTTTGTAGTTTTACCATCGCTTTCGTCCACGTTTCGTTCGCGATCGTAAATCCAATACGCCAACCGGTCATCGCAAAGGTCTTGGAAAAGCTTCCGCCAACGCAAACAAACTCTCGCAATTCTTTCGGCAAAGTCGCCGATGTAAAAACTGCGGCCGGCGGATATGCAAAAAACAGGTAGCATTCGTCCGTCAATACATAAACGCTGCGTTCTGCACATACTTCGACGATCTTTCGCATTTCTTCCGGCGGTATTACACGGCCGGTCGGATTATTCGGCGAATTGATGATCAGGAGTTTTGTTTTGTCCGTGATCGATGCTCTTACCTGATCTGATGTCAAAACAAAATCGGTCTCTTTGGTTTCGATAAATTCGCTCTTTGCCTGACAAAAGGTCGCAATTTCGGGAAATGTTACCCAGTAAGGTTTGGGTATCAGAACCTCGTCGTCCGGATTCAAAAGTGTGCATGCCGCGTTAAACAATCCCTGTTTTCCGCCGCAAGACGCCGCGATCTGGTTCTCTTCTACTTCGGTTCCGAATCGCTTTTCAAAGAATGTGCAGATCGATTTGTGAAACGCTTTCGTTCCGGAGCTCGGTGTATACTTCGTAACGCCTTTCGCCAACCCCTCACGGGCGAGATCTTTCACAAATTCTGGAGTATCGAAATCAGGCTCGCCGACGGAAAGGTCGATGATGTCGTGGCCCTGTGCTTTCAGTTCGGAAGCAACCTGAGCGGCGATCAGCGTTGCCGAACCTTTCATCGAAGCTACTCGTTCTGATACCGGGAAGATGGTAGACATAGGAAAGATTTAACCACAGAGAACACATAGAGAAACAACCGAGACCGAATCTGTCTCAATACGATCTTGCCGTTCGCTGCGGTTAATTACACTTTTCAAGGAATTCGATTCGATTACCAAACGGATCGCGAAATTCGAAACGATCATAACCCGGGATCGCAATTCCCTCTGTTACCTTGCAACCGGCATTCGTCAGTTTCTCCTGCCAGCCGTCAAGATCATTCACGAGATAAGCGACATGGGCTTTTGATTTTGATCTTTCGATACCATCTTCAGTTCCGAAATGTATTTGGAATCCGTTTAGTTCAAGCCAAAACCCGCCGCGGCCAGCAAGCGAATCCGGTTTCGGGATCTCATTCATTCCGAGCACATCACAGTAAAACTCACGAGCTTTATTTTCGGCGCCGATCGGGATAGAAACCTGAACATGGTGGACTGCGCTTATCATTTATTCTGCTTCGATCGCATTCTGTCCTCGACGAGTTCCGGGATCAATCCAGCAACTCGACCACCCAGTTCAAAAACCTGCTTCATCAATGTCGAAGATACGTAAGAATATTCTTCACCCGCCATTAAAAACACCGTTTCGATATCCGGCTCCAGACGGCGATTCATCAACGCCATACGCAGCTCGTATTCGTAATCGCTGACTGCTCGGATACCGCGGACGATCGCATCGGCTTTTCGCAGCTTCGCAAATTCTGCGGTCAGGCCTGAAAAGCTTTCAACGACCATTTTACAAGCGTTTGTGTCCACCGAAGGCAGTACTTCGCGTACCATGTCGCAGCGTTCGTCGACCGTGAACATCGGACGTTTGTCTGGATTATTTAGCACGGCAATTATCATCTCGTCGAAAAGCGGCGCGCTTCGCCGGATGATATCCAGATGGCCGTTTGTTAGTGGATCGAATGATCCCGGAAATACCGCACGTTTCATATTTGTGATGCGGTCAAAATTTCGTCTCAAGCATCTTTTTCGCCTTCGCAACCTGTTGAGCGTATTCAGGCAGATACGCCGGATTCGGCTTCATCTGCAGAACAAAATCCAACTGCTTTTTCGCATCGGCATCCTTACCCAATGCCAAATACGCCTCAGCAAGGTGAATGCGGGCTTCGCCGTTGAACTTTTCGATCTCGACTGCCTTTTCCAAATATTCGGCCGCCTTCTGTGGTGTTCCGCCCATCAGTCGAGTGCCCAATTCGAGTTGACCGAGCACGTCGTATGCGCTGGCCATCTCGTAATTCGGTTGAATCTCAACTACCTTGTTCATCGACTCACGAATGTCGTCAACTGAACGAACGCCGACAGCCAGCGGATTTCGACTCGCTTGTTCGCCCAAATTCGCACCAAACCAGAAATACCCATCAGGCTTGCTAGGGTCAATTTTCGATGCCGATTTTCCGGCCGCTTTGCCGTCTTCAAAGGCTTTCTCACGTTCCTTTTCGTCTTCCGAATAGCGGCCGAGATAGTAATTGTATCGAGCTAGACGCGATTCAATTTCAAAACTCTTTGCATTTTCACGACGCGCTCGGGTCATATTCGCTATCGCAACGCGAAGTTTCGAAAGGTCCGGGCGCTGATCGAATAATTTATCGCTGTCGGCAAGTAATTGAGGTGAAACTGCCTCTTTTTTTGCGGTGGATTCGTCTTGTGGCGCGCTAGTACACGAGCTAAGTAAGCACATTGTAATTACAAATGTAATTAATTTGTAAGTTCTGTTCGTGTTCACGCTCGGTTCGGGTCAAAAAGTGCTAAGATACGACCTTGAAAAACGTCAAAAACGCATTCTTATATAACGCTAAGACAAAATAGCACAGTCGACGAATGAAAAAAAACGGCCAGGCCGCCGCATTTTACGATCTTGAGGGCACGTTGGTTAGCACCAATCTTGTGCATACGCTCGCCTTTTATGCGAAGCGACAGCAGGGCATTTGGCAGACAGCGAAAAAGTCGGTGGGCACTTTGGCCAAGCTCCCATTTTTCGGTATCACGGACCTTTATTCGCGCAATGTTTTCAACGAGGTCTTTTTTCGAAGCTACGAGGGCTTTTCGCAGGATCGGCTTCGATATTTTTCCGAAGAGCTGTTCGAAGAGGTTTTGAAACCGGCGATCTATCCAGGTACCCCCGAGCTTATCGCCCAAGGCAAAAAGATCGGCCAGCGGCAGGTCGTTTTAACCGGTGCACTGGATTTTACGATCGACCGCCTGATGAAGCATCTGGGAATCGATGATTGCGTCGCAAACCGTCTCGAATTCGTAAACGGATACGCCACCGGCCGTGTTCTGCCACCTGTTATGGCATCGGCCACCAAAGCCAAATGGATCCGCGAATATGCCGAACGGGAGAATATCAATCTCTCGGAATCCTATGCTTACTCCGATTCGATTTCCGACCTGCCGATGCTATCGATCGTCGGACATCCGGTTGCAGTGAATCCGGACATTCGATTGAAACAAACAGCGCGACAGCACGACTGGGGAATCCTCGACCTTAAGTGATGGGTGCCTGGTGATGGGTGATAAGAAAGAATGAGGCCGCACGAGAAACTGGATGTTTGGAAAATGTCGGTCGAAATGGTGACCAAGGTCTATGAATACACGAAAGCGTTCCCCGCAGAGGAAAGATTCGGACTGACATCACAGATTCGACGAGCTGCGGTTTCGATTCCGGCGAACATTGCAGAGGGAGCTGCGAGACAACCCGACAAAGAGTTTTTGCAGTTCTTATTTGTTGCCCAGGGCTCCGCAAGTGAGCTTGAAACTGAACTGCTTATTGCGCAAAACCTTGGCTACCTGGATCCGGAGCGGTTTAATGAGCTTTACGAAGAGATCAATACGATAGCCCGAATGATTGTTGGACTGACCAAGAGTGTAAAAAGTCGAATCTGAAAGGTATGCGGGTTGTTCTTTTCTTATCACCAATTACCCATCACTTATCACATCTATATGGCACTACAGCTACGCAGAAAGACACACGAATCGATCGTATACATCGACAAAGATTCCGCGCCCCGCATCATGCCGAACGGTGAGGATTTTATTCTCGAAGACATTCCGATCGGCACGCGGGTTATTTATCCAAATCCGGCGATCAAGGGCTTACCAAATCGCGAGGCGGCGATCCGTTATGCGTTGAATCATCCGCTCGAGATGGAGCCGCTTTATGCGCTGCTTGAGCCGGGGATGCGCGTGACGATCGCGATGGACGACATTTCGCTGCCGCTGCCGCCGATGGCGACGCCCGACATGCGTCAGACGATGCTGGAGGTCGTGCTGGACATGTGTGGGGCAAACGGCGTCGACGATATTCACCTGATCATCGCGAATTCGCTGCACCGCAAGATGACCGCGTGGGAAATGAAGCGGATGGTGGGTTCGGCGATCTACGACGAATATTACCCTGACCGCTACTACAATCACGACGCCGAAGCCGACGACGAGCTCGTGACGCTCGGCGTTACGCGGCACAACGAGCCGCTTCGCGTGAACAAACGCGCGATCGAGAGCGACCTGCTGATCTACATCAATATCAATTTAGTGCCGATGGATGGCGGGCATAAATCGGTCGCGGTGGGACTGTGCGATTACGAATCACTTCGTGCTCACCACGAGCCACAGACGATCCGCGATTCGCATTCATACATGGACCCGCCCGCTTCTGAGCTGAATCACAAGGTCGTGCGGCTCGGAAAATTGGTGGATGAAAACTGCAAGGTCTTCCACATCGAGACCGCTCTGAATAATAAGATGTTTTCGGATGGCTACGACATTCTCACCCGAAACGAGGATGAATTCTCCTTCGCAGACCGTATGAAATGGGAAGTGATGAAACGGACCTTCTCAAAAATGCCGCGGGCCGCGCGTCGAAAAATGCTCCACGCCATTCCGGCGCAGTATGAGCTGATCGGGTGCTACGCGGGCAAGACGGAACCGGTCCACGAAAAAATTCTTGAGTTGAATTACCGGCAGTACGAAATTCCCGTAAAAGGTCAGTGCGACATTTTGATCTCCGGCATCCCAGACATCTCGCCATACAACGTCTATTCGGCGCTGAATCCGCTGCTGGTGCAGGTGATGGCCCTCGGCTATCACTTCAATATGTACCGGAACAAACCTTTGCTGAGAAAAGGCGGCGTAATGATCATTACGCATCCGTGCTTCGACGAGTTCGACCACAATTTTCACCCGTCGTATATCGAATTTTTCCACCGCCTGCTGCCGGAATCGCGCGACGCATTTTACCTTCGCGAAAAATACGAACGCGAGTTCGCGACCAATCCGGCATACATCGAGATGTATCGCCGCGGCAATGCCTATCACGGCGCCCATCCGTTTTTCATGTGGTACTGGGGCGAAAACGGCCGCCAGCACATCGGTAAAGTGATCGTTGCCGGCGCCGAAAACGCCCACGTCCCCGAAATGCTCGGCTGGGAACGCGCAGACAATTTAACGGAAGCCATCGCCATGGGTCGCTCTTACATGGGCCGAAACGCCGAGATCACAATGCTCCACCAACCGATTATTGGACTGTGTAATGTGAGTGATTAGTAATGAAGTTATCACCAACAGAAATATTTAAAGGCAAGAAGATCTTCTTCATCGGCGGGACGGGCTTTGTGGGCAAGGTCACGTTGTCGATGCTGCTGCATAATTTTCCGGATATCGGGAAGGTTTATGCGACCGTCAGGGCGCGGGATGAGAACGAATCGAATACCAGGTTTTGGACGAGCATCGTCACTTCGCCGACTTTCGATCCGCTGCGTGAAAAGTACGGCGACGGGTTTGAAGATTTCATAAGGTCGAAGGTCGTGCCGGTAAACGGCGATGTCGGCAATGAGTTTCTCGGCCTCGATGTAAAAGTGGCAGCAAAGATGATGAAGGACATCGATGTCATCATCAACGGTGCCGGAAATGTCACGTTCAACCCTCCGCTCGAAAGCGCGCTTCGCACCAATGTCGTCGGCTCAAACAACATCATCAAACTTGCTCGGATGATGAAAAAGCCCCGGTTGGTTCACGTTTCTACGTGCTTCGTGGCCGGAAAGCGTTCGGGAGCTATCTGGGAAAACGAACCGGTCGTCGGTTATTTTCCGCGAAAGAATGATCTTGTTGGAACAACATTTGATGTAAACCGCGAAGTAGAAGACTGCGCCCGATTGAGCGAACAGGCCCGGCAGGAGGCTGACGATGCGGTGCAAGCCGCAAAATTTCGTGAGCTTGCAC
>JBJMGN010000132.1:0-3288 GCA_045807885.1 Pyrinomonadaceae bacterium
CCCGCGCTTCACTTTGTAGAGCGGCGGCTGTGCGATGTACACAAAGCCATTCTCAACAAGAGCTGGCATCTGCCTGTAAAAGAAAGTCAGCAGCAGCGTACGAATATGGCTTCCGTCCACATCGGCGTCGGTCATTAAACAGATCTTGTGGTACCGCAGTTTTCCGACATCGAAATCTTCTTTTCCGATGCCGGTGCCCAGGGCCGTGATCAAGGCCTTGATCTCACCATGGCCGAGCATCTTGTCGAAACGCGCTTTCTCTACATTCAAGATCTTTCCTTTGAGCGGCAGCACGGCTTGATTTTTTCGATCGCGTCCCTGCTTTGCGGAGCCCCCGGCGGAATCCCCCTCGACGATGTAGATCTCGCTCAAAGCCGGATCTTTTTCCTGGCAGTCCGCAAGTTTACCCGGCAAGCCTGAGCCAGTCATAGCGCTTTTTCTCACTATCTCGCGGGCCTTTCGGGCTGCCTCGCGAGCTCGCGCCGCGTCGACAGCTTTACCGACTATTTTTTTCGCGACTGTTGGATTCTGTTCGAAATATTCAGCAAGTCTTTCGTTTAGAAACGACTCGACCGGGCCTTTGACGGGCGAATTAAGCTTACCCTTGGTCTGCCCTTCAAACTGCGGCTGAGGGATTTTTACTGATATAACGGCGACCAATCCTTCGCGAACATCGTCACCCGAAAGCACGACCTTCGCATTCTTTGTCATGCCCGAACTTTCCGCGTAGTTGTTGATAGTTCGAGTGATCGCACCGCGAAAACCAGATAGATGTGTTCCACCATCGACCGTATTGATATTGTTCGCGAAAGAAAAGATCTTCTCGTCGTAGCTGTCGTTATATTGCATCGACACCTCGATCGAAAGATCGTCCGATATCATCTCGAAATATAGCGGCTGGTCGTGAAGCGGGCTCTTATTTTTATTCAGGTGTTTTACGAATTCGGCAATTCCGCCTTTGTAAAAAAATTCGTGCGATCGCTCGCCTTCTTCCCGCTCGTCTTTGATAAAGATGCGGATCCCTTTATTCAGGAACGCCTTTTCACGCAGCCGCTCTGACAACCGATCGAAACTGTAAATGGTACTGTCGAAAATGTCGTCGTCCGGTTTGAACGTGATCTTTGTACCGCGTTTCGATGTTGTGCCGGTTTCTTTTAAGGGTGAGACCGGAATTCCTTTTTGAAATTCCATCTCATGCGTTTTGCCATCGCGCCAGATCTCAAGCTTCACCCAATCGGAAAGAAAATTTACGCACGACACGCCTACACCGTGCAGACCGCCCGAAACTTTGTACGAATTCGAATCGAATTTTCCGCCGGCGTGCAACACGGTCATAACGACCTCGGCCGCCGAACGTTTTTCCTGTTTATGTATGTCAGTAGGAATGCCGCGTCCGTTATCGATTACGGTAATCGAGTTATCCATGTGGATCGTCACTTCGATCGTGTCGCAGTAGCCCGCGAGAGCTTCGTCAACCGAATTATCGACGACCTCGTAAACTAAGTGATGGAGCCCAAGATCGCCGGTCGAGCCGATATACATCGCGGGTCGTTTACGCACCGCGTCCCGCCCTTCGAGAACTGTTATTTGATCCGCCCCGTATTCTGTTTTTGCCTTTGCCAATTTAATTGCCTCTTTATTTAATTCCACGTCTCCGAATACTCACGCAAACCGATCCAGCGCGTCCAATGACACCGAAAATGACTTGAAGGATCCTTACGTTTTTTTGTCCTAAAACAAAGACGCTTTCTGCCGCAACCAGCAAAGATTTTGCTGGTTTCTTATTGATTTAATTTTACCATTTTTGGAAGGTTTCGCATAACCACGAAATCGAATAAAAACCCCGATTTTACAAGGGTTTGGCGGTACCTGACGCGATGCGAAAAGCCTCCGACCCGACGCCGAATTCGTGAATGATATTTAGCTTCGACGTGGTCACTATCGTTTGTGTTTTTCCCTGCAAAAACTCCAGAAGGCGCCCAATTCGATCATGATCCAATTCGGCATCGATATCGTCTATCAAAAACAGCGGATATTCATTTCGCGTGCCGAAGTAAACGGCAATATTCGCAAGCAATAAGAGAAGATAGGCGCTTCGCTGTTGCCCTGATGACCCGTATTTTCGTATGTCCCGGCCGTCGAATGTTATTTCGAGGTCGTCCCGATGGGTTCCGATAAGAGCATGTCCTGAGACCAGTTCGGCCTGGACCCTTGTTCGCAGGCGGTCAGTTATCAAAGGTTCATAACTCGCCAGATCGCCCTTTCCCTCCAGTGAGGATGCATACCTGATACTGACCACTTCTGAACTGAACAGTCGTTTTTCAAGCACTTCGTTAAGGCGTTCAACGATACGTACGCGAGAGCGGTGAATTTTCGTCGCAAGCAAGGCGAGTTGCTGGTTCCACGGTTCTAAGAGTTCGGCGGTGCGCTCGATCGAATATTCCTGGTCCCGTGCTGTTTGCAGCAATGCATTTTTCTGTTTGATCACGCGGGCGTATTCTGCGATCGTGCCCGAGAAAGGTGGATGAACTGCAACGACTGCTTCGTCTAGAAACCTTCTTCGGAATTCAGGCCCGCCGCGCACTACTGCAAGTTCGTCTGCAGTAAAAACGACAGCATGCAGCTGTCCCAGATAGTTTGGGACGGATTCGCGCTTGCCATTTATCGCAAACTGTTTTACCCTTTCCTGGATAAGAGCACGCAGCTCCCTGGTAATTTCCCCCGAGACCTTTACAAATCCGTCGATAACGGCTATCTCTTCCTCGAAGCGTATCGCTTCTTGCAGTTTTGCTGTCCGAAACGACCTTGTGGTTGCCAGGACAGATATGGCCTCTAGCCAATTCGTCTTCCCCTGACCGTTATCACCGAATAGGAAATTTAAGCCGTCGCTGAAGGCGATTTTTCCTGAAATATTGCGAAAATTGCTGGCTTCGAGCGTTTCGAGCTGCATTTTTTGATTTTATCACGCGGTAACTCTCACAAATATCTGAAAACAAAAGAATTCCGGGGCAAGTTTTTTTCTGGAGGAACGGTTGATTCGACTTTTATATTAGTTAGAGAATGTTAAACATTCTTTTACCGGCCGAATAACCTACCCAATGCGTTTCCTCATTTTGATCATTATCCTGTTGGTGACTGTTGGCTTAGCAGCCGGCCAGCAACAGCTTCGCCCAGGCGCTCCGGCCCCGGATTTTGCCGCCGAGGCGATGGATGGGACGTTTTACAACCTTAGCCAGTTACAGGGCAAGGTGGTTGTCCTAACGTTTTGGACCACTCGTTGCGCGATCT
>JBJMGN010000133.1:0-4786 GCA_045807885.1 Pyrinomonadaceae bacterium
TTATTTAAACCGTCTAAAACAGGCGAATGCCTTAACGGCCTGCCGCAGTTTTTCAACCGAGGAGTTACCCCGTTGAGCGGCGTGAATAAAACCAGCTACAACAACGAGTCATTCACAATAAACTGATGAAAGATATTAGATCCCTTGAACTTTAACCAACTCTTTCGAGCATCGGATCCGAATGGCGCTATGCGGAAGTGGGGCGCGGCGATCGGGAGCAAATGCCTTTCAAGAGATGATGTAGTTACTCTATGACCGTTCAAACTTTCGGTCAAGTAATTTTATGTAAAGTAACGACCGATCACCCTTAGTCGCAGAAAACGTTCAATGGCTCATTGCCGGCGAACCCATAACCGCGATCATTACCGAATTGTATCGGTACATGTTATTTCGAACCGTCTTGAATACGAATGCTTAAGAGAGCAAAGGCCTTAAGCAACGTTTTAGCGATAAGCGCCGAAATCAGGCTTTCTGACAATAAAGCGTTTTGACAGTTAAATCGATGGAACGGGAATAGGTCCAGACCTCTTTCAACCAACTACCCAATCTAAAACTCCAACTATCACATCACAACTTCTTGAGTTGCCACGATATATATTGATCGCATTAAAGCATCGCATTAAGAAAAAAGCGATTACTTAATGGCTGGATCAAAATACTTTTGGGCATAACCTTTGCAAAATCATGGGCATGCCGCGTTTACTCACATTTATTCTCGATGGCGAAGAGGTGTCGGTAATTCCGATAAAAATCGACCGCGAAAAGCTATATGGCTCGGTCGAGATCGAAGCCTTCGACGAAAAGGGGAAACCCGCGGAGATAAAAGTACTTGCGGCCGATGGAAAGACACTGATCGATAAGGGTGGAACCGCACTGGCGACGCTTGACGAAAAAGGCTCATCTGTTGATCGTCGAAAACTCAAACCCGTCGACACGGATGGGGAACCGGTGGAAACCGTTCCGTCTTCTTTTAATGAACCTAATCCACTGAAGAAGTCGACTGCGGACGAGTATCTTTCGCAGCTGGTGAAATCGGTCTATTTTCTTGCGGCTCCCGAGGGCCAGAACATCGACTTACTTCAGGACCATTTGGACACTGGACAGATCTACAATTTTCCGTTTAGTTACCGCGGCGGATTTGAGTACGACAACGCTTTTCTAATTGGCAGCCGTTCCAATGCATATATGGTTGTCGGCAAGCCGGCTGACCTGCAATTCGTCAGACTCAACCAGGAAGCGGTGCTCGATTCGATCGAGGCGGAAGAGATATCCGCTGACGATATTGATTTTGAAACTCTATAAGGCGAGGAAATGATATGCCCATAAACATCAGCAATGCAAAACGAAGGGACGCCGTGGTTGCGCTAGAGGGGGTGGCCCCCAGGCGAGAGATAAATTATCTCGACGAGGACGGGAATCAGGTCGCAAACCGAAAACTTTTGAAAAGCGACGTGTCGCGCGACCTGCCGCAACTACTAAAAAAGCGGAAAAAACTTGAGGTGGTCGCAAAAGCGCTGATCAAGGAGGACCCTGAGATAGATATTGAGCAAGTAGGCATGTTTTTGGCCGATACGTCACGGGTTTATGTCAGCACGCGCGGAATAGTGCACGTCGTTGATGAATTCGAAGTGATCAAAAACCCTGATGGTTCGGTGAAGGAACGACGGCCAAGAAAAAAAGAACCGCAAAACATAAATACCGAAGTGCCCATTCGCTGGACTGGAAAATATCTCAAGAAAGACGAAGCGGTGCACAGATTTGTGTTTACGAATAAGAAGCAACTGGTCCACATCAATGGTCTCACCTTCGATTTTCTTTACCAGATCGCGAAAGACCTCGACAAAAGGAATTCGTTATTGCTCGTGCGAGGCGGTGAAAAGGGGGATAAGCCGATCGTGATGAACCGTGGGGGCAAATCGTATAACGCTTTTCTGGAAGGCCGGGTAAAAGGGGACGCTTATTGCCTTATTCTCCATCTTTCAAATATCGAACTAAAGAAACCAATTTTGAACGAGGATCTAAATGGCAGCGAAGGGAATCACAAACAAGAAAAGGCTTAAATGCATAAAGGGCGAATATTGCGTTGGTAAGGCCATAGATCTTGTGGATCCGACCTGGCAATCCAAGGCACAAGAATATCGCCGAAAACTTAGCGGCGCTATGCGTCCGCTGGCTCCGCACAATATCTATGACTTGCCTCGAGCAAAGTCATTTTACGCAATTCGTAAATATGACGGCGAATTCACTTACCTATTTTTTGATGGGAAGGCAATAACGTCAGTAAATCCCGGCGGCACCGTGCGAACGGGTTTGCCGTGCTACGAAGAGGCCGAAAACCTGCTAAAAAAAGCAAAGGTCGAAACTTGTATCCTAGCCGCCGAGCTTTATGCATTAGGCGATGTCGGGAACAGAAATCGCGTGCGTGAGATCGTTAGCCTTTTGCGTAACCCGGCAAACAACGCGGAGATGAAGCGGATCGGACTTGCTGTTTTTGACGTTGTCGAAGTTAATGGCAAGGCGGTCGAAACCGCTGCCGAGTCTTTCAAGTTCCTTGATAAATGGTTCGGCAAAGGCAAGCTGGTTCATGCGGCAGAGCATATAGTCGCGAACAAGCACGATGATATTTCCGACGCCTTTACAAATTGGGTTATTGGCGAGGGCGCGGAAGGTGTAGTAGTTCGTCATGACCGGCTCGGATATTACAAGATCAAGTTGCGTCATAACGTAGATGCCGCGATCATCGGATTTTCCGAAGGCACCGAAAACAGGAAAGGGGTGTTGCACGATCTTTTGGTAGCCGTTATGCGTGACGATGGCACGTTTCATGAAACCGCGCGGGTCGGCGGCGGATTCAGCGAGGAAGATCGTCGATCGATGTTCGACGAGTTACGTCGCCGAATCGTACCGTCCGAGTACGTTGCGGTCAACAACGATTATGTCGCATACGAAATGATCGAACCTGGCCCAGTGGTAGAGATCTCATTTTTGGATCTTATTCCGGAAAGTTCGAAGGGTGATCCGGTCAAACGCATGGTCCTTGACTGGGACGGCAAACGCTATGGTGCGCTTTCGCGAATGCCCCTTGCCAGTGTGATCTCGCCGCAATTTATTCGGATTCGCGATGATAAAGAAGCGAACGTCGAAGACGTGAATATCCGGCAGTTGACTGGGCTGGTTGGCATACCTGATGCAGACAAGCCTGCGATCTCTAAAGCGGGAGCACCGAGCAGGCTGCTCGAACGCACCGTTTACAAGAAAACAATGAAGGGCTCGTCGATGGTCCGAAAGCTCTTGTTATGGAAAACGAACAAAGAGGACACAGGTGATTTCCCGGGGTACGTCGTCTATCTAACGGACTTCAGCCCGAACCGGGTCGATCCGCTTCAGCGGGATATAAAGATATCAAATAACGAATCAACCGCGCGTGAGTTGTTTGCGGAAATGGCTAAAAAATATTTCGTCGGCGGATGGGAAAAAGTAGCTTGAAGCAATGGACGGAACAGCGAAGCATCAACTAAAGAACGAACGGCGGCTGCAATGGATCGCGGAAGAGTGGCAGCGATATTCCGACCCGCTTGCCGAATGGGCGATGGAACGGCTTGTAAACCGCCGCGACGTCTGGAGCCAATATACATTGAAGAACGGTGAAGTTGGCGTCGTAATGCTTCCGATCAAGGAGCGTCGAAAAGCGGGAACCGATATGGTGACGCTTAACAAGCTCCGTAGGCATTTTGCGGGGAAAGCGGTGTCGCATCTTATCGGTCTGCACTCGATCAGTGACCACTCGACAGCAAAATGGTTTGCGATCGACATTGACATGCACGATGAAACGGTCGTGAATGCGGACGAGATCGCCCGCGCAAATTGGGATGCAGCATTCCAATGGAGCAATAGGCTCCGAGCTGCCGGTCTTGATCCGATACTAATGGATAGCAACGGGGTTGGCGGATATCACATTTGGGTTTTACTCGACAAGGAGTATCCGCTTGCGCAGGTTTACGACTACGCTGACAGCGTTCGCGCCGATTGGGAAGATCTAGGATTGCCACGCAAACCCGAAATATTTCCGCCAAGGCGTGAAGTTGACGAAGACGACCTGCCTTATGGGCTTAGGCTGCCAGGCCGACATCACAAAAGGCCTTATTACACAAGAATTTGGAACTTCGATTCGGTCGCCGAAAATGAATGGCTCGAGGGCGGCGAAGCCATCGAAGCAATGCTTAATGCAGATCCAGCCCCTTTGCCGAAATTGAAAAGCAAGCCGTCAACCCACACCAGCTCGATCCGAAAAGGGCCGAAACGTGTTCCGCGGAAACGAAAACCACGCGTATGTCTGGATCTGGATGGCGTTTTGGCGCGATATGAAGGTTGGAAGGGAAGCAATCATATTGGAACGCCTTTGCCTGGAGCACTTGAATTCGCTAAATCGCTTTCCGATTTTGCCGAGATCGTAATATTCACGTCAAGATGTTCGCAGGATGCCGGATCGGAGACCAACCGAATTGTGGATCCAGCAAAAATGCGAATCGCCATAATCGATTGGCTCGAGCATTACCAATTTCCCTTTGACGATGTTTATGTCGGACAAGGAAAGCCGCGAGCTTCCGCCTTCATTGACGACCGAGCCGTTCAATGTTCCCCTCAAATCGATAAAGAAGCCTTTCAAAATGCGCTCGTAAATACCAGGTCCCTCCTCAATGGGACGAAAAGGAAGAAGTTGCGAAGGAAGGTGGAATTCGACCACTGACGAAACAATTTTCGCGGGGGGCGAACACTGCAAAGTGGG
>JBJMGN010000134.1:0-17916 GCA_045807885.1 Pyrinomonadaceae bacterium
CGAGGGGCCGGATATCCACCGCGGGATAGACCCGTTTTATCAATTCAACGCGCTCTGGTGAAAGATCGGTAAGGCGATCGCTCATCAAAACGGCCTGGCCTGTCAACCCTTGGAGCGTGGCCCATGCCCGAGCCTGTTCAAGCGGCAAAGGCGCTCGCGCGATCATGACGTCTGGGTCGTTGTACCAGGCGATGTTGTGGAGAAAGTAATACTCCATCGTGGCTCGAAGCGCGAACTTGAAACCGTCCCAGTTGGGCAAAACGTCTGCGCCGATCCTCGAACCGTTCATTATGCCGACGCCCTCAAGCGGGATAACCCAACATCCGAGAAGGTAGCTTTGGGGTCCGATACCGGCGCGAATGCTCTCAAGAGTACTTCGATACAGAAAATCAGCATTTTCCGGCGGATTCCTCATCGAAGCCTTTTTGTTTCGAAACTCACGAGCCACGATGGGCTGGCCGTCGATCTTAAAGTATTCAAATCCCCAGCCATGCATCGTCTTGAAAAGATCGGTGAGATATTTCTGCGTTTGCGGCGTTGATGGATCGACGAGATAATCGCCCTCCCACGTTTTCACTACGGACGCGCCTTCCTTTGTTAGAAGAAATACGCCGGGATTTTTATCCACGACCGCCCTGTTGCTTTGTCCGTGCGGGGCGAGCCAGATCCCGGGCTTCAAACCGAGAGACTTAATGTATTTCGCGAGGGCCGGCATGCCGCCGGGAAATCTTTTGTCAATCGTGGTCCAGTCGCGGTTTTCGCCAAGGCCGTGCCCCGTCCCTTGCCAGCCATCGTCGATCTGCACGTACTCAGCGCCGAAGTCCTTCAGGTTGTCGGCGATCCATTTTGCGTTCCGCATGATCTCGTTCTCATCGATCTCCTGATAATAGAAATACCAGGAGCACCAACCCGCTGGCGGCACGGGAAAGATCGATTTGTCGATGGGTTTGAAGTAAGTTATGCCCAGCGTCTCCTTGTAATAATTTTGCCGTACGCTGCCCTCTTTCACTCGCACTTCGTCCTTGGCGGGATCGAAGGTTGAATCGGCCAGCGGTGTGTCGACCGGACCAAGCACCATCACAAAAAGTTCTTTGTTTCTACTGTCCTTTGTGCGGGCCGGGATCGAGCGCGGCCAGTCAGTTCTTATTTGTGCGACATTCGCCTGATACAAAAAACAAAAAAGCAAAAGAAGGCGAACAAAAACTTTCATTTCGTTTTCCACTCGTCGTGCCGTTTGCTCCCCATTACTTCGCTGTCCAATCCAATTTCGGCGTCTTCCCGCCCCCGCTCGTTCGCAAGTATTCGTTCATGATCAAAAACGCGCCGATGCCGTGAAAATCATTTGGCGGACGCTTTCGCGCGAAATAATAGTCGATGTCGCTGACGTTAGTTCCTTCCGATACGTCAACGAGGTTGGTCATTCCATCCTCACCTAACGAAACCTTGCTCAGAACGCCTTTGTATCCGTTAAGTGCGACTTCCCTGAAAGTTTTCGGCAAATAACCGCGCTCGACACCCATCCACATCGCGAACGTGTACATGCTCGAACTCGATGTTTCGAGCCAGTTTCCGGGCACTGTTCCCTTATCGACGACCTGCCACCAAAGGCCTGTATCTTTATCCTGGTATCTTTCGAACGCTGTGGAAAGCTGGTTGAGAATACGGATCAGTTCATCGCGATCGGGCTGATTCTTCGGAATGATGTCGAGGATATTGATCAGCGTCATCGCATACCAGCCGATAGCCCGGGCCCAGTGCTCAGCCGACACCTTTGTTTGTTTATTCGCCCACGCTTGCTGCAGGCTCTCGTCATACGCGTGCCACAGCAAACCGGTCGCAGGGTCATTGAGGTTCTTGTAATAGACCAGCATCTGTTTCACGGCCTCGGCGTCCGTGTATTTGCTGTCGCCGAACATTTCTCCGTAGCGAACCAGGAATGGCATTCCCATGAACACGCCATCGGCCCAGAGCTGATACTCGCGGCTTTTTGTATTCGCGTGCCAGAAGCCGCCGTCTTTTGTGCGCGGGTAGGTGTCGAAAACTCTTCTAACGCTGTCGGCGCAAAGTTTGTACTTTTCCTGTTTCGTTTCCTTGTAAAGAATCAAACAGAGATTGGCCGGCAGCATGTAATCGAGCGCCGTTATAGGACGATTTACCACGCCTTTATCATCAACATGTAGATCGGTCCAATCCTTGATGTGCTGCAAATACCGATTCTCTTTTGTTCGCAAATAGACGAGATACTGTCCGTAAAGGTATAGCGATTTGGCATAGCCCCAGCCCTTTAGTGATTCCGCAGTCGGGTAACGCTTGATTGTCGATTCGACCATTTCCTTAGACCAGTCAGTCGCCGCAATAGCGCTCGTCGTCAGGAATGCAGGCTTTTTTGTCTGAGCAACAATTCCCTGAGATCCTGCTATCAACAACAGACAGATTGTCAGGAATTGAAAGCGTCTTTCAGTCATATTATTTCGACGGAACGAGTTTCACGGAAACTAATGTGAGTCCAAGCTTCTTTTCGGCACGAATCGAGTCGGGCCGTAGCGAAAGGCTGTATTTGCCAGCTTTATCGATCGTTACGCTGCCTATTTTCGAGATAACATACGGCCAATAAGGATTTGCCGCTGGCACTTCTTTCCCATTGTTCTCGATCATTCCTTTCAGTTTGCGCCCGGCGACATCGAAAGAGACTTCGTGGCCGCCCTCCCAGTCACGGCCGTACTTTTGTTCCGAAGTGAGAACCACAACATCGAACGTGCCTGGGTTTGAGACCTTGAATTCCCAATCGACCCATTCGTTCTTATTCAGCCATCGCTCGGCAACGCCCCGACTATCGAAACGCAGACCCGCGTCGCCCGTTGCGTGAACATTAGAAAGAAAAGCGGGAAGCGTAATGCTTTGGTCCGGCTGCTGAAGGAGTGCAGTGTCGGCAACGACATCGCTACCGGTTTCAAGAACGATGACGGAGTCGTTCTTGTCAGGCGACGCAGCCGGCACTTTGACAGAGATCGAGTAATGGTCCGCCGCCGGGTCATCCTTTTGGGTGAATTTCAGCTTCGTTTTGCCGGACAAAAGATAGGCATCTTTGACCTTGCTCTTTAGCCCGTAAACGATGAGCTGTTTTTGCGGCCACTCAAACACGTGCAGATAGATCTTGCCGGGCTTTGTTGTAATAATTCCCCACGGCAATTCATACGGAAACGGACTCGGGCCGGTACCATACACGGCCTGGCTGTTGACCTTGATCCATCTCCCCACGTCAGTTAGTCGATCCACGATCGGCTGTGGGACCGTGCCTTCGGCGGTCGGACCGATATTCAAGAGGTAATTGCCGCCCCGGCTGGCCACCTGAACCATCTGGCGTATCAGGATCGATGTCGGTTTCCAGTTTGTGTCATCCCTTTTAAAGCCCCAGGTGTCGTTCATCGTCACAGGTGTTTCCCAGTCGCGGCGTACCTTGCCGACGCTGATCTGGTTGTCGCCTGCCGAGTCGTAGTCCCCGACGCCGTTACCAACGCGGCCACTGACCAAACAGTCCGGCTGGATGGAATGCACGAGATCGACGAGCTCCTGACTTTGAGCTTTAGTCATATTTCGCGGCGTATCGAACCATATCAAACCGATCGGCCCGTAATCCGTAAGTATCTCGCGCACCTGCGGCTTGACCTTTTCCTCAAGGTATTTACCGAAATTCTTTTTGCTTTCATCCTTAAAATCCCAATCATTGCCGACAGCGTCCGGTTCGTGCCAATCCTGCGTTTGCGAGTAATAGAAACAGAGCTTGAGGCCGGCCTTTTGCGCGGCCGAGGCGAGTTCTTTTAGAGGGTCGCGTTTGAATGGCGTCGCGTCGACGATGTTGAATTTGCTCACCTTCGAGTGGTACATCGCAAAGCCGTCGTGATGCTTGGACGTGATGACGATGTACTTCATACCGGCATTCTTTGCCAGGCTGACGATCTCTTCGGCGTTAAACTTTACGGGGTTGAATTGCGGAGCAAGCTGCTCATATTCCGCCACAGGGATCTTGGCCCGGTTCATTATCCATTCGCCAAGGCCGGGAATAAGCGTTCCCCTCCATTCACCTGCGGGAACTGCATACAGTCCCCAATGTATGAACATCCCGAACCGAGCTTCGCGAAACCAACGGAGCCGCTTTTCCTTAAGCTCGTCGAACCTCGATTGGGTCCGGACGGAGTCTAAATTCTGCGCCTTTGCTACAGCGGCGATAGACGCAAGGCATATAAGAATGGCGACGAGTATTCGACTAAACCTCATAGTGTCTCTCACTTGCTCACCAGCAGTTTTGCCGAATGAGCAGGCAGTTCCTTAACCAAATATGTACCTCTGTGAGTGCCAAGATCCTCGCCGCTCCAGAAGTCGTTTATCTGAGTTGATCGCGGTAGATGGATAGAGAAAGTTTGCGGTGTGTCTTCCCAATTAAAAACGCAAACAGTCCTGACGCCGTTACGCTCGATATTCCCGACCCTAAACGCATCGTCTGCGAAAGTTGCTGCAACTGGCTGTGGCGGCAAAAGTTTTTTTAACATCGCCATCCGCTCTCCAGATATTTTTGTTAGATCGTCGCCTGAAAGAACCATCCCACCTGATGCATAGATTGCCGTCGCATGAAACTCGAACTCATTGTCCGGAAGCTCGCCCATCAGGCAGACGGCGTCTGGGTCGTTCCACCAGAGGCGGCCGTTCTGCCAGTTTCGGTTGAGGTTTTGAAGAGCCGTAGATCTGACGCGGTCCCATGTCCGTTTGATGTCGTTCGAGCTGCGTGAGCCATGGATCAGACCCATCGACGCCCAAATAGGATGATTGCAGCCGAGAATGAATGCATCGCCCGCGCCTGTTATAACGGACCGCATCCCACGTCGATAAGCCTCGATACGTGTGGCTCGCGGATCGTAAAATCGCCCGCCGTGCATCGCCCCCCAAAAATTTGCATCGAGCTTGAAATAGGTTACGCCCCATTCGTTTCTCATCGTGCGAAAAACACTTTCGAGATGTTTTTGCGCCGCAGGGTGGGTTCCGTCGAGGGCGTACCAACCGCCCTTTTCCTTTATCGAACGCCAACCGCCGAACGTTACCTTGTCCGAACGCAGGGGCTTGCCCGCAGCGTCTTTAATAAACCAATCAGGGTGCTCGTTGAACAAAGTCGAGCTTTCCTCGGCGATAAACGGTGCGACCCAGATCGCGGGTTGAAACCCACGCTCGCGAATTTTCTTCAGCACGCCCTGGATATTTCCGCCAAAGGCTTTTCCGGTTTCAAGCCAGTCGCCCATCGCAGGCTGATACCCATCGTCGATCTGTATGTACTTAAGATTCGGTTCGTTTTTGGCAATGAAATCAAGATTGTCGAGCACTTGTTGTGCCGTGACGCGCGGGCCGAAACAGTACCACGAGCACCAGCCGGCAGGAGGAGCAGGAGATGGCAGGGGCCGATGATTTACGGCAAGACGACCCGCTAGGCTGTCGAGCAACTTGCCGCGATCTTTGCCGGCGATGTACGTGAATTCTTCCAGATCCCACGATTCGCCGGGTCTCAACTCCTGGCTTTCCGTATCCAGAAAGCCCTGAAGCGAGCCATCACGAAGATAGAACCCGCCGTTAAATCGTCGACAGGATGTAAACGCGAGCAGATCGTTATTTCCATCTTCCGAGGCCAGTGTCATCATCCCGTAAAACGCCCGGGTATCCGCTGGGATCGGCATCTTATAATGCTTTATGTCAGTGTGAGACCCGAGGTCCTTAGGATTCCCGATCGTGCCGCCGGTTTGACTCAGCATTTGAAATCCTTCGCCGTAGAGACGTGTCTGGTTCGGTATGGAGTGCGGAATATCAAAGAGAACGATCTCTTTTACCTTCACGCTTTGGCTGCCGGTGTTTGCGATCCTGGAACGACAAAATGAACCTAGCCACTCGCGGGTCAGGCGCAACTTGTCGATAGGGCCAGCTTCATCGGTGGGAATTATTTTGAAAGGGGATTCAAGAAAAACTCGTTTATTCAGCTTAGTGACGCGCGTTTGAGCGCCGCTAAATGCAGGCAGGAGCGCAACGGCCAGCGGCGAAACTAGCGTAAGGCGGATCAGATCGCGCCGCGTTATCAATTCTGGCTTGTGATGCATGCTCTCTCAAAAGGGCGCGTTCTTTGAGTCAGACCTGTCCGCGCTCGCGTTTGCGGACAAAAATGTTGTCCTGCGTCGGCACCGACTCACACTCGATCGCAATTGTCGTTATCGGCGTATCCGGCGCCTTTTCTGGCAGACCGGTGAATCTGATCCCGTATGTGTCTTGCGTGAAATCCACCTTCTGCCCTGTTGCTAAAAGCCTCGCGGATCTAGCCTTGGTCATCAAACCGGCAAACGCCACGGAGCTTCCCGGATAATGGTGTACGTGAAAATAGAGAGTATTGCCCTTTCGCGAAAAGCTTCCATTCCGGGAACGTGTTAGCTGGCATTTGTCCGAACCGTATATTGCATCGCCGTTACGACTCATCCAGTCGCCAACTTTTGTAAAGATCTCGATCGATTCGGGTGGAATCGAACCGTCCGCGAGTGGGCCAATATTAAGAAGGTAGTTGCCCTCGTCTCGGGCACATGTGATCAGATTCCTGACAACTTGTTTGGGCGTTTTCCATGCGTCGTCGGCGCGATGAAATCCCCAGCTATCGTTCAGCGTCATGCACGTTTCCCATGCGCGACCGGCTTCGGCCGCTTCAATGCGCTGTTCAGGCGTCGAAAAATCGCCGGGCAATTTATTTCGATTGTTTACGATGATATCGGGCTGCAGGCTGAACACCATCCTGTTCATCTTTTCCGATTCCCAACCTTTCACGTCGAGCGGCCACGAAACGTCGTACCAGAGAATGTCGATCTTGCCGTAATTCGTCATCAGTTCGCGGATGTGCGTATGTATGTAATCGACAAACCGGCGTCTGGCTCCTTCGTCATCCGCGCACCGGGCGCCGTCCGGATGATGCCAATCCATAAGCGAATAATAAAAACCGACGCGCAATCCTTCCGCCCGGGCCGCCTCGACATATTCCTTAACGAGGTCGCGTCCCGCTGCCTGTTTTGGAGCGCAAAAATTGGTCGTTGAGGTATTGAAATGGCAAAAGCCTTCATGATGCTTGGTCGTCATCACCATATACTTCTGGCCGGTGCGCTTAGCAAGTCGCGCCCAGTCGCGAGCAAAGTTCGGCTTCGGATTAAACTGAGCGGCGAGCTTTTCGTATTCCTGGGCGGGAATCGCCTCCATTTCCTGGACCCATTCATGCCGGCCGAGAATGCTGTAAAGCCCCCAGTGAACGAACATTCCGAACTTCGCCTCGTGCCACCATTTCATCCGGCGTGCACGATCAGCCTTGACCTCCGCGCTTTCGTCCCCCGCATTATTCTGCGGATTCTGCCCTGGCACGATAGATATCCCCGCCGCGGCAACCGCCGCACCTGCACCAATGATCTTTAAACAGTCTCGTCTTGATAGATCGCTCATGATTGTTCCAGAAGGCCTTCGCCGAGCTAAAAATCTTGCTCGCTTCCGAGGAATAGTTGTTAGCTAGTTAGTTCTTTTTTAATTACAGAAAAAGCCTTCACACGTTACCAGAAATAGCGAAGGCTCTCGCTGGTTCTAACTAGAAATTTAACCTGATCGACGCCTGCATCACGCGCGGTGATCGGGCGCTGTTTGGTGTTCCAAAGGCATTATTGGTCTGGCGAACTACGGCAGTGCATACATTGGTTGCGGAGCACGCCGCGCCTGTGCCGCCGGGATTGACCTGGGCGACTGCAAACGTCATGACACCATTGATGTCTCTGAAATTCGTCGTATTAAATATGTTATACGTTTCCCACCGGAGCTGAATGCCCCTATTCTCGCCGATCCGAAAATTCTTGAAGACAGCCAGATCGGTATTGAATATAGAGGGTAATCGTATAATATTCCTCCCGAGGTTGCCGACGTCGCCAATGGCGGTCGGAACTGTAAAGCAATCGCGGTTAATTACATACGCCGTTCCGGTATTATCCAAGCCCGAGGCACCGACGTTCGGATCGCACGTAACGACCGGGCGGGCGTTTACGGTCCCTCCGGTGAAATCCGTGATCATCGTACAAACTGTCGCAGATGTCTGCGTCGTACCCGGCGGACAAGTTTGCCCGGCGGTGACTGTGGCAGTTCCCGCATTGTATGTCCACGTAAGGCCAGATCCCGAAGGGCCATTAGCAAAGATCTTTGGTCGGCCGGACACATATGATGTAGTGCCGGAGATCTGCCAATCGTCGAAAACCGTCCTGACAAAACTGTTGTTCCAGATACGGCTAAGTTTAGGCAGATCCCAGATGTAGTTAACGGTGAAAATATGCGATTGGTCGAAGTCCGCAGGTCCGTAATTGAACGCGTTGTAGGGACGCGGAAAGAAAACATCGGACGAGTCGTCGTTAGCGCGGTCCTGCGTTTTCGAATAGGTGTAGGCGACCCCGTACTGGAATGAGTTTGTGTAGCGGCGATTGACTTGCACCTGCAGCCCGTCATATCTCGAATTGCCGCCCCATGTGATCATGTTAATGTTGCCATAACCTCTGTATGGCCGTAAGAAATCATCGCCCAAACGCGATCCCGTGACCGGATCGATATTATTGGTACCCAGCTTTGCACCGTCAGGTATGCCGTTTATGTTTCGCAGCTCACCGAGATACCGACTGCGTGAACCGACGTAGCTGACCTCGACCACCGTATCGAAACCTATATCTTGCTGGAACCCAATGGAGAAATTATAAGTTACAGGCGTATGGGAGTTCAGCTCAACCGCGTTTAGCGCAGTTGGCCGAAATAAAGCCGTACCACTGAGATTGGCAAGCTGGTCAATGTTGCCAAAGTCAATGCTTACCGTGCGGGTTGCAGGCGGGTTGTTGACCAAATTGCCACCTGTTGTGCCGCCGCCTATGCGGGGTGCGTAATACATACCGCCCATCGCGCGGATCACTGTTTTGCCGGAGCCAAAGATATCCCACGCAAAACCGAGGCGCGGTTCGAGGTCAACGGCTCTGGTAATTCTAAATCCACGCGGAGTGCTCGGATCCGAATTTAACATCAGCCCGTTTGTTGAATTTCCAGATCCGGCGACGATGGCACCGACAAGACCGGAATTGGTCCCGGTAAGCGGAAAGAGTTGCCCGGTAACTGGATTTCTTGCGCGTCTCTGCGCGGTCGGACAAGTAGCCGGCGGTGTAAATGCGACGGCGCACGCACTTTCGTATAACGCCACCGCGTGGGCTGGGTCGAAAAGTTCCGGAACGAAATTAGATCCCTGCTCGTCCACTTGGTAGAACGGTGTGTGATGGCCAAAACGGACACCGTAGTTGAGAGTAAACTTCCTGTTAATCTTCCATTGGTCCTGCGCATACCATTGAAATAGCCTGATCTCTAAATTGGTAAACGGACGAGCGGATGATTCCTGATAATTTCGGAAGCTGCCGATCAATGCATTTGAGTAAGCATAGCCCGTGTTCCCGAGAGCAGCGGTATATGCGGCTTCATCACCGCGGAAGTTAAACACCCCTGACCACTGACCGCCAGGTGCTTCGCTGTTTCGAATACGCTCAAAAAATACCCCGAACTTAAAGGTGTGGCTTCCTTGGGTGTAACTAAAGTTGTCTGCAAAGGATGGCTTGATATAATCGCTGGCGACCTCCCCCCAACGATCCAACCAATTAATATTGGCGGGATTGACGCCGCGCACGCCATTCCAACCGGTCGCTCTCGGTACCGTGCCAAGAGTATTGTTTTCGGGGAACAGTTGAGGGGCGTTATAGCCAAGGGCACTTCTTTGCAAACCTTCCACCATTCCAGTTGAGGGAACAAATCCTTCTGAATCGTGTCGCATTCCGAAATTAAACTCATTAACCATCGAGGAACCGAAAATGTGTACCCAGTTAGCTGACCAACCGTCATCCTTATACAAATAGTGTGAATTGATGCCCCAGCGGTTGTTGTCACCACCCGGCCAACCGGAGGTGCCAGTTCCCTCGTTGTCCGATGTCCACTTTTGCATCTTCCATGAAATCCTGTCCTTATTCGTCGGAGTAATATCGAAACGCAGCAGGAGACTTCGTTTCGGAACATCCGTGGGACTCTGTGTAACGTAATTAAAGCTGGTTGATCCTAACGTATTTGGCAACGGGAAATAATTGAGCAACGCCGCTCCATTGGGGTTAATACGCGATGCAGGAATAATATTGATGCCCTGCGGGTTCGCTACCGTGCCTCGAGACGGATCTCTAAAACACGCGGTTTGATCCGATGCATTACAGTTCCCGGAAAGGATAAGAGGATCACGAACAAAAACTTGTGCGTTTGAAGAGTTTATTGACTGTGTGAAATCACCGGAACGCTCCAGCGCGGTGGGCATCGTCACAAAACGCGGATCCTGAGGCGTTATCGAGTGCGGTTTCTCATAGGAGAAGAAGAAGAAGATCTTGTCTTTTGTGAAATAGTCACCACCTTCGCCAAATCGCGGGAACCACATCGGCCCCCCAAAGTTGCCTCCCCAGATATTGTGGCGATACAGGGGCCTTTGTAAGTTAGTCTTATTAAAGATGTGATTGTTTGCATTCAGTGCTTCATTTCGCAAAAAGTAATACGCCGTGCCGCGATAATCTTTTCCGCCGCCTTTGGTAACGACGTTAATTATCGCGCCGCCGTTATTGCCGTATTCGGCAGAGTAGTTGTTTCGTAATACCTGGACTTCACCGACCGCGTCCTGATTTACCGACATGCTAACCTTGTTCGAACCACTCGGCTCGCTGGCGGTCAACCCGTCGATCGATGTTGTGGTGGTACGTCCGCGTTGGCCGGAGATATTGGGCAAGTCCGTTCCGAAGCCTTCGCCCACGGCCTCGATATCATCATTATTTGAGGTTCCAGGTAACAGACGGAGCAATGAGGTAAAATCACGCCCTTTGGTGGAGATCAAGGCGATCTGGTCGGAGGTCAGTCGAGCCGTAAGATCGCTGCTTGTCGTCTCAACTAACTGGCCCGAGCTGGTTACCGTAACGGTTTCGCTCACGTTTCCGGCAGTCAATGCGATATCGCCGAGGGTCAGATTTTCGTTCGCGCTCAAAACGGTATTGGTCCGCTGCAGAGTTTGGAAACCTTGATTTTCGATCTTGATCGTGTACGTGCCAGGTTGGACCGTTGTAAACGTAAACCGGCCTTCCGTGTTGCTCACAGCCGATCGGGAGCTTCCGATCTGGTCGCTGATCAGCGTAACGGATGCTCCTGCGACTAATCCGCCGTTTGAATCGGTTACCGTGCCGGAAATAGTGCCGGTATTCTGTCCGAATACCGAAAGGCCCAGGATCGGCACTATCAACAAAGCACAGATGATCTTAATACCGAACGAATTGAAGGTTGACATTGAAATCCTCCTAAGCATAACGAAAAGTGCTCCTCAAAAGGGCGCCAACAAAGGCCGGTTTGGCGCGGTAAATGGTTTTATCAAGGATCACGGCGACACCCCGCCACCGTTTCCATATAGACATGGAATGATTGCCAAAAAAGATCGAGTCAAATATCTCTCAACTGTCTAAGCCTCATTAATTGGTATGACCAATTTTCTTCGTCAACTGATCGCCGGTAATAGCGATTGTCAATGCAAGTTCGGATCAAAAGGCATAACTGATTATTTTCAAACCAAGTAAGGCTGATATTGCATGCAATTTTTAAAGATCGACGATGGGATTCTATAAATATTGTTACCGCTAACAAAAAATTAAGTTTACCGATAACATTTTTTTAATATCTTGTCAATCGAAAAAGTATTGGATTGGTAGATTTCTTATAGAACGGCAAAAGCGGTGGCCATCGAATCGATCAGGTTCGACGCTGTCGTAGTTGATCAACTGCGACAGCAGCAACAATAATAGCCCCGATGATTATTTCCTGAACATAATTAGGCCAGCCCATCTGCTGGCAGCCGTTCCGCAAAAACGCCATTATCATCGCACCGATCATAGTTCCAAGGATCGCCCCTTGCCCGCCGCTCAGACTGCCGCCGCCGATGACCACCGCCGCGATAATATCAAGCTCGGCCCCGGCCGCCACGGTCGGATCACCCTGTCGGAGCCGCGACATCTGCATCACGCCCGACAGGCCGAAGAAAAGTCCGCCCAGCGAGTAGATCCAGATCCGAAGCCTTTTCGTTGGAATACCGCACGCGCGAGCCGCCTCCTCATTCGAGCCGAGGGCAAAGACCCTGCGGCCGAAGATCGTGTTACGCAAAACGACGACCATTAAGAAGGCAAGAAAGATCGCGATCCAGACTCCAGGTGCCCACAACAGCCAAGGTGGATTCGGGAATGTGACGACAAGATCGTTGATCCAAGTTTGCGAAATATTAACCGGTTGTTGATCGGCCAGCCATTTTGCGACGCCGCGTACAACGCCGAGCATTCCCAGGGTCGCGATGAATGGAACAACGCGTAGCCCAGTGATGACAAACCCGTTTGCAAGTCCGACGATCGCGCCGGCCATGATCCCGGAGAAGACGGCGACAACGGGATCGAACCCGGCGTTCACCGTAAGTGCTGTAACAACGCTAGACAGTGCGATTGTCGAGCCGACCGAGAGGTCGATGCCACCGCTAATGATAATGATCGTCATGCCGATCGCGCTCACCGCGACAATAACAGTTTGCGAAAGCACGACCCTGATATTAAAAGGTGAGAGATATTTTTCAGGGCTTCCGGTTAAAATGGAAAACGCTAATATGACGAGCGCGAGGCCCAGGAACGGGCCCAGGATAGTTATCCACGTCCGTATAATGCCGGAGATCGTTGTCTTCGCGGATGTCGATATATGGGTATCCATCGATGGGACTGTTTAATTGCTGCCGATAGCTTCCTGAAGAACAGATTCAGGCGTCCATTCGGAGATCTTACGCGTATGCGATAGGCGGCCGCGGCTCATAACTGCCAAGCGATCGCACATCCCAAAAAGTTCTGGAAGATACGAGCTTATCATCAAGACCGCTTTGCCATCGGCTGCGCACCGAGCGATCGCGTCGTAGACCTGTGCCTTGCTGACGATGTCAACGCCTCGCGTCGGCTCATCGAGAAGCAGTACGTCTGCATTCTGATGGATCAATCGAGCGACGGCGACCTTTTGCTGGTTTCCACCCGATAGTTCTTTCAAAGGTTGGGCAGGCCCGGCGGCCTTTATTCCTACTTGGGCGATCATTTCCTCGGACCGCCGTCTCTGCTTCGAAAGGTCGAGCCAGCCAAAACGAGAACATGACGAAAATCGCGTCATCGTAATGTTGTCGGCGACCGAGAGGCTGAGAGCGAGGCCCTCCCGTTTTCGGTCTTCACTTAAGTAGCCGATGCCCTGTGAAATACGAGCTGCCGGCGTTCCACGCGTGGCTTGTGATTCGTTTCCCTCGATCGTGATCGTGCCGGACGCGGCATCCACAAGCCTGAAAATTGCCCGCACCATATCGCTGCGGCCGGATCCCATTAAACCCGCAATACCCAGGATCTCTCCGCGTCGCAACTCAAAATTTGCTGACCTAAGAGCTGGCGGCGACGAGAGATCTTGGACCTTTAGCACGGTCTCGCGCACCTCATTGATTGTTCGCTTCGGAAACAGGTTCTCGACCGTTCGGCCTACCATGTGTGAGACCAGGAATTGATCGGAAACCTCGCCGATCTTGCCGGTGGCAACGCTCTTTCCATCGCGCAAAACGGTAAAATTGTCTGCGATCTCGCGGATCTCCTCAAGAAAATGGCTGATATAAATAATGCTCGCGCCGTCGGCCTTGAGGCCTCGTATCAAACCAAAAAGACGTTCGACGTCATGCCGTTGAAGGCTGCTGGTCGGTTCGTCCATAAGGAGGATTCGCGAATTCGAGGCAACGGCCCGACAGATCTCAACTACCTGCTGAGCGGCGGTCGAAAGTTCGCCGGTCGTAGCTTCCGGCCGAATATCCGGGTGGTCAAAATTTTCAAGCACTGATAGCGCCCGTTTGTGCAGCGCCTTTTTATCGAACCAGCCGAAGCGGAAATTCTCAATTCCCATCAAGATATTTTCCGCTACGGAGAGATGAGGTGCGAGCATCAATTCCTGATGGATCAGCGAGATCCCGTGCCGGCGGGCGTCGAGAGAATCAACAGGGTGATATGGCGTTCCCTTGAGCTCCATCGATCCGCTGTAGGGCCTGAACGCTCCGTGAAGGATGTTCATCAGCGTGCTCTTGCCCGCTCCGTTTTCTCCGATAAGCGCGTGAACCTCACCGTCACGCAGGTCAAGGTCTATGCCATCGAGGGCAACAGTGGGGCCAAAGTGTTTGACTATTTCACGAAGCTGCAGGATCGGCATGTCTCGTCCGCGCGGTGAAGTTTATTGGTTTTTCTGCGGTGAAAGCTAACTGGCGCCCACAATCGAATTGGTCATCGCGCCGCACGAATTCCGCACCACCAGGCTTGGTGACAGAATCATCTTCTGATGCGTGATATCGTGTCCGTTCCCTTCGATCAACTGTATGAGCAGTCGAACCGCCGCCTGTCCCATTTCGCCTCGAGACCAGGAAACAGTCGTCAACGGCACCCTAAGCATATCCCCGTAATGAATATTACCTCCGCCGACCATTGCAATATCCTTGCCGACAACAATGTCGGCTTCGTGAAGAGCCTGCATCGCCCCGATGGCCGCTGGATCATTCACGGCGAAGATGGCTGTTGGAAGATCGCCTTCTGCGATCCATGCCTGCATTGCCCGATAGCCATCAGTTTCCATCAGCCCACATTCGCGGACCAAGGCTTCGTTGTAATTTATGTCATTCGCCGATAACGCTTGCCTGTAGCCTTCCAGGCGTTTCTTACTGGTTGATGTGGCGGTCCCGCGCAGGTGACCGATCCTGCGGTGCCCAAGCCGGATTAGATGCTCGGTCGCAAGCGTTCCCACCTCGACGTCGTCGGTCAATACCATCGGACAATCTAATCCTTCAAGAGTGCGGTCGATGAGAACGATCTTCGTCCCGTCTTTGATCATCTCGGCATACAAGCCCGCTTTCGACGCCGGCACGCACGGTGCGATGATCAATCCGTCCGTGCGAGACCGCAATGCTTCGACCTCACTAAGTTCGCGAGCGACGTATTCTTCCGAGTTGCCGATCACGATCTGATATTTGGCGGAACGTGCAACGGCGCCGATCCCGTGAAGGATCTCGGCAAAGTAAGAGTGCATTAGGTCCGGCACGATCACGCCGATCAAATAAGAGCGGTTGGTGGCCAATGCTCGGGCGAAATGATTTGGTTGATAGTTTAGCCGGCGGGATACCTCGAGCACGCGATCGCGGGTCTTTGCCTTAACCAACGGATCGTTATTTATGGCGCGCGAAACCGTCATTTTTGAAAGACCAAGCTCGCGTGCTATGTCGGCAAGGGTTGCGCCCATGAATACATTATGTTACCGGTATAATAGTTTTCAATCAAGTAACCATATCCACCGCCGGAATACAGTGTGATAAATATAGTTTTAACGGTAACATTCGCACGGAGAATCGAATACACGAAATCACGATTGCATTACACAATACGAGAGCCGTTATGAAAATAAGATCAAAACCTCTAACCGTAAGCCTATTGCTGGCAATATTAACAGTTTCCGGCTGGCCACAAGATCGTAACAAGGTAGGATCTTCCAAGGCTCGTCCAGCCGCTCCTCCCTCTGCGGTCTTTACCAATTCATTTGACATCCGCGTATTTGGCGCCAAAGGCGATGGCAAGGCTCTCGACTCACCGGCCATAAACAAGGCAATAGAGACCGCCGCAGCGAACGGAGGCGGCACCGTTTTCTTTCCCGCTGGGACGTATCGCAGCTTTTCGATCCGGCTGAAAAGCAACATAACGCTGTATTTTGATCCGGGTTCGACCCTGCTTGCGGCAAGCCCCAACGATGGTGATGGAAAATACGATCCGGCTGAGCCCAATCCATGGAGTAAGTATCAGGATTTCGGTCATACGCATTGGCACAACAGCCTCATCTGGGGTGAGAACCTCGAGAACGTTTCTATTCTTGGACCGGGACTTATCTGGGGCAAAGGGCTTGTACGAAGCGGGGGACAATCGCGAAACCAGGCACAAAATGACGCCCTTCAGGACGTTAAGACGGTTACACCGGAAACACCCTTTGGTTATCCGAACCCGCGCGATACGGTCGAAACGGGTTGGGGGAACAAGGCGATAAGCCTCAAACTCTGCCGCAATGTGATAATCCGTGACGTTTCCATTTTACAGGGCGGTCATTTTGCGATCCTCGCAACCGGTGTCGACAATCTTACGATCGACAATCTCAAGATCGACACAAACCGTGACGGGATCGACATAGATGCCTGCAGGCATGTAAGGATATCGAATACGACAGTCAATTCACCATTCGACGATGCGATATGTCTGAAAAGCTCGCATGGGTTGGGCTTTGCGCGCGCGACCGAGAATGTGACTATCACTAATTGTTCCGTCAGCGGTTATGATGTTGGCACTTTTTTGGACGGCACATACAAACGCGAATACAACCGATACAGCCATAATAGTCCGACCGGGAGGATAAAGTTTGGCACGGAATCAAATGGAGGTTTCAAGAATATAACGATCAGCAATTGCGTTTTTGATTATTCGCGCGGCCTCGCTCTCGAAACGGTTGACGGCGGCTTGCTCGAGGATGTCACGATCAGCAATATAACGATGCGCGATGTCGTGAATGCCCCTATTTTCCTTCGCCTTGGCAAGCGAAACCGTGGCCCGAAAGAAACGTTGATGGAGGGTAAGCTACGCCGCGTGATGGTGAGCAATTTTGTGATTTACAACGCCGACCCGAAATACGGCTCGATCATTAGCGGTATTCCGGGCAACGACATCGAAGATGTGCGATTTAACAACATTCGCATTTATTACCAGGGCGGCGGCACAAAGGAACAGGCAGCTCTCCAACCGCCCGAAAAGGAGGCCGACTATCCGGAGCCTGTCATGTTTGGCGAAATTCCTGCGTATGGATTTTTCATACGCCACGTAAAAGGCTTAACAATGACCGACGTCGAGGTCAGTTATATGAAGGACGATCTGCGGCCTCCGTTTATGCTCGATGATGTAAAAGGCGCCGATTTTCACCGCGTTAGGGCGCAACGGATGCCGAAGGGCCCCATATTCGTTTTGAAGAACGTTGTCGATTTCGCTACAAATCAGTGTTGGCTTTTGCCCGATCTTCAGCTCGCAAAAGTAGACCGACGAGATCTTTAGACCACCTGAAGATTGCTTTTCTTGTAACCTGAGTTTTCGAATTTGTTCTGACGTTCGCGAATTCGTTGGTACTGCGTCCCGATTCAATGGACCAGGAAAATGTGGCTCGCGACTGGATTCAAGGGCAATATCGACAGATCCAGGCAATCGACCCGATTCAAAATGGATCACTAGATAATCACTGGCTTGCGCAAAGTAATTTATGACTCAGAACAACGGGAGGTCGTTTTGGCGGAGGGCCCTTCTGGTAACGATCTCGAGATATTCGAACGGAAAAGTTCACAGAGTAAGAACTCGTGAGATACATGCCGACTAACCCTTTGGCTTCGCCGCTATAGAACTCTGAAGATAGGCGTTGTCACTTGCAATCTTTATCGATACTCATCCGACCCCAGAACCCAAATAAACGATTGAACATCAATCATATCGCGGGGTTTCAAATCTGCGAGGTCGCGTTTGATGGCTTCGGCAAATTCGAGCAAACTCGCATACGTTTCCCAAGAACGTTTTGATCGATACTGAAAATCAAAGCCGTAGGCGCGTGCGGCGGCCTGCGTCACCTTCGGTTTGAGAAAAATATGCTTTCTCGGTTGGGCGATAAAGCTGAAAACCGTGACAA
>JBJMGN010000135.1:0-3095 GCA_045807885.1 Pyrinomonadaceae bacterium
CCCGTGATCGACTCATCCTCTAGCAATAGCCGCGCAAATCCGCCGATACTCGTCAGTGGCGACCTAACATCATGCGCAAGCTCGCCGACGGTTATTCTTAGCTCTTCGATCTGATCAGAATTCATATAGTTTTCCGAAACCAGCGTTTCCGCTGTCAATTGCCCTTTTTTCTCAAAACAATGATAATACCAACAAGTTTTCACTTCGAACGCGATGAAATTCTTTTCGGATTTTCGGCTTTTGCTCCTGGCGATATGGCTCGGAGCCGCGGTGTTTTTCATCGCCGTCGCGCAAAGCGCATTTGCGGTTTTGCCGCAGCGGGAAATGGCTGGAGCGGTCGTTGGCCGCACGCTGGTTGTATTGAACTTCGGTGGCCTCGCCATCTTTGCACTATTGCTCCTGACCTCGTTCCTGGGAACCGCGGCTGCAAACCGCTTCTGGCTCTGGTTAGAACGAATTTTGCTTCTCATCACCGCGCTGGCATGCGCCGTGGGTCAGTTTGTTTTCGGCGTGTGGATATCTTTGAAACATGCCGAGATCGGTCGGCCGGTCGACGAGCTTGCGGCTGACGACCCCCTGCGTTTGCAGTTCGACATGCTGCATGAGTATTCGGTTTGGACGCTAATTGTGGGAATGTCGGCGGCCCTGATCGCATTTTTCGTGATCGCAAACCGCAAATTTACTAAAAAGACTGCCACCAACGATCCGTATAATTTTGAAAAGGAATTCAAGGTCTGACAATGGAATTGGTTGAGAAGATTGGGGAATTCAGTTCACGCTTTTCGCGTTGGAACGCGAATGAACGGCTTGCTGGCTACCCGTTTATTGAGAACGTACATTCGGTGTTGGCACCGGTCAGGCGCGCCCTGCCGATGCTGAACCTTGGGTTGGTCTCCTCGGCCGGTGCGTACATCGACGGGACCGAGCCATTTGATCTCGAATCGCGCAACGGCGACCTCGAGTTCCGGGAGATTCCGCGTGAGGTCGATGCGACATCTCTCCAGTTTGCTGCGAAGGGCTATGATCCATCAGCCGTCCGATCGGACAGAAATGCCCAAGTTCCCGTAGAACGGCTTACCGAATATGAGGCAAATGCCGTGATCGGCCGCTTGAACGAATGCTGGTGGAGCCTGAGCAGCTATATTCCAAATGCCGCCCGTGTCGCCGAGGAACTTGCGCCTCGAATTGCGGATCGTCTTCAACGGTATGAGGTTCAGGCCGCGATTTTGATTCCCGCTTCACGGCTTTGCCATCAGACGCTCAGCATCATTGCCCGTGGTATCGAACAAAGCGGGATTCCAACGCTTGTGATCTCGGTAGATCAAGATATCTCAGAGAGAGTGCGTGCACCGCGAACCGCGTATTACAAAGGCGAGTTTGGTTCGGTCGCGGGTTCGCCGAATTGGCGCGAACACCAGCTGCGGGTCTTGGATGAATCACTGCGTTGGATGGAAACCTTCGACCAGCCGGGCATCCGCAAGCTTGGCGTCGAGATCGAGACGCTGGTCGAGGCTGCCCGCGGCGAGCGCTAGTTCTCCTCAGGCACCATTCTGCCAAGTTTTCAAAGAATCGATTGGATAGACCAGCATCACTATATTCAGTAGCAGACTGTCGCGTATCCAAATTAACAATAGTAGTTCGACCGCAAGGAAAAAAGCGAAAGACTTCCACCATCCAAGCTTTGCTGCGATCCAAAATCCTAAAAGGCACGCGAGCAGGTCCCCAATAGAATTCGCGATCGAGTCGCCAAAGTAATCCAACGCTGCAGTATTTGCTCGATACTTTTCGATCACATAATTGGAATTTTCGAATATCTCCCAACCGGCTTCGGCTAAGGCAGCGATAGCTAGTTGCCAGTAAGCGGAAAGATTTTTGAATATCAAACCGGCGATCCAAAACATCAGTACGCCGTGCAATATATGAGTGAACGCGTAGGGGTCGAGTAAGTGCTGCGAGGTGTGGCTGCTGTTCCACGCATCGTGAATATAGATGGCCCGGTCACCCGATTTGCACCACCAAACTCGTCCGTCAAATCTCAGGATAGCCGCCATTACAGTTCCGATCGCAACGCATATACTAAGCACCGCAATTTTCACCTTTGTGGAGATCAGATCTTTTCCTCGAGTTTCAGACATCAAGATAATGTCGGGCGATTACATTTTTAAGTCATAAAGAAGGGCCAGGCTGTGGTCGTTCAACGTCGACACTTCCTTGACAGGACCCAACGCTGAAAAGTATATTCTGAAATTCGGCCTCGGTTCCGAAAATTCGGCTATTCCCAACCTACAAGCCGCCCTAGCTCAGTTGGTAGAGCATTCGATTCGTAATCGAAAGGTCGTCGGTTCGACTCCGATGGGCGGCTCCATATAAACCTCAATGTTTACAGAAAGTTACGCGAGCGCAGGAACGGTCGACGAAGCGTTCTAATTGCGATTAGGACTTAAATTAGGACTCAACAAGAGTAGTTTCAAGACGATTTATTGCGTTTGTAGCCCGCATCAAAAGCTAGAAGTCACACCAATTTCTTCTTGGCATTCCTTTATTAATCGCAGAATTTGGAAGCGTTACGAATAAGCTACACCT
Organism: Pyrinomonadaceae bacterium; assembly: GCA_045807885.1. Taxonomy (GTDB): domain Bacteria; phylum Acidobacteriota; class Blastocatellia; order Pyrinomonadales; family Pyrinomonadaceae; genus OLB17. The sequence goes on from JBJMGN010000135.1 coordinate 2,584, forward strand.
TGAAGTGCCATTTGTTTCCGAACCGATCAAACGGTCACCGCGTGAAGTATTTGTGGAATTTTTCGTTCGACACACTATCGAGTTCCACCGTTTTGCGATTTCGGGTTAGAATCCGAAGGATTGCAAAACCAACCGGAACAATTGACCGTAGATCACAGCAAGCTACTCGCCGTCTTCTTGCTGGCCGAAGAACCATCTCAATCTGAGGAGGCACTCGACACATTGTTTTCAAGTGTTGTTATTCCTGCCGTTAAAAACACCCTGAAACACAAGATGAACGTATCGCTTTCTACTGCCGATACATCCGCACGGAATCTTGACGCGTTGGAGCTGGTGTCGGATGCCGAGGCAGAACTATTGAGGAAATTTCGGAGTCTTCGCAACCTAGGAAAGGACGAACAAATTACGAATCCGGAAGGTTACTCGCGAGCGGTCGCGACCAATATGTTCCGTCAATACTTGCGCGACAAATATCCACAACGCAGGCGATTGCGAAACAAGATCCGATACAT
>JBJMGN010000136.1:0-6144 GCA_045807885.1 Pyrinomonadaceae bacterium
ACATGCCGGGACGATCACGGTTTCAACGCTCGCCGAGGCAAAAGCATTTGCCAAGCTCGGATTCAATGACATTACGTACGCTGTTCCGATCGAGCGTAGCAAATTTGCTGACGTGATCGAGATCTTGAAATCCGGTGTGAAACTAAATTTGCTCACCGATGATCTGGAAACCGTAAAGCAACTCGACGAAGCGGCGGGAAATGCGGGCGTAAAATTCGACGTCTTTGTGAAGATCGACTGCGGCACGCATCGCGTTGGCGTTGAGCCTAACACTGAGGAAGCGGTCGAAATACCACGGCTCATTTCGAATTCCAAAAACCTCAACTTCGCCGGTATTCTTACCCACGCCGGGCATTCTTACGACGTAAAGACCAAAGAGCAGATCCTTGAGGTCGCCCGGCATGAGCGAGATTCGATGGTCGATTTGGCTGAACGCTTAAGAAATCAGGGCATTGAAGTTCCAACCGTCAGCATTGGCTCGACCCCGACGATGTCGATGGTCGATCATCTCGACGGCGTCGACGAGATCCGGCCAGGCAATTACATATTTTTCGATAACTATCAGGCGACGCTCGGGAGCTGCGAATTCGAAGATACAGCGTTGACCGTTCTCGCGGCTGTGATTCATAAAGGCAGAAACAAACTTGTGGTCGACGCCGGTGGGATCGCCCTTTCAAAAGACCGCGGCCCCGTGGGGCTCGATCCTAATTGTGGTTACGGCCGGGTTTTGGATCTCGACGGCGCGGACACCGGAATGCGTGTTACGGGAATGTCGCAGGAACATGGGACGATCACCGGTGAAGGTGTAGAAAAATTTAAGGTTGGCGATCGGGTCCGCATTCTCGCTAATCACTCCTGCCTAACGGCGGCCCAACATTCGCATTATAACGTTCTCGAAAATGGCGAAATTGTCGATCGGTGGGAGATCCACCGCGGCTGGTAGTTTCAGCGTTTGAACACAACTCCGTCCTTCATTACGAACGAAACCTTCTTTAGCGTATTGATGTTTTCCAACGGGTTCTCGGGAACAGCAATAATGTCTGCCGCAAGCCCCGGCCTCAAAAGACCGCGATCCTTTTCAATGCCCATCAGCCGGGCCGCGCTTATTGTCATCGCTTTAAGGATGTCTTTTGGCAACACGCCTGCATCGACCCACGTGTCGATCCCGGATATCGCCTCTGATCCGCGAGTCATACCCGGCCGCTCATCGATGGCATCGGTGCCGTACGCCATAGGAACGCCGATCTTGTATGCACGCCGCAACCGGTCGACCCATTGGCTCCGGGCTTCGGGCGACCGGATACCCAGATACTCAGTTCCGACAAGGACCACGCCGTTTCGTTTTGCGATAGCCAGATCTTCGTCGGTCATAACGAAACCATGCTCTATCGACGAGACCCCTGCGAGCGCTGCGTTATGAGCTCCGGCCTGCGTCCAGCAATGAGCGGCTAATTTCAAGCCGGTCCTGCCCGCTTCGTCGATCATGAATTTGATGTCCTCCACCGAATAGATATAACGCTGATCGTCAACCACGATCTTGATGACCCGAGCACCGTAGTGGGCGTTTTGGCGAATAGCCTTCACCATTTCATCCCGAGTATCGGCGAAAAAGTATTCGGGCTCCGCCAGGTTTTGCTTATCAGGCTGCAATCCGAACTGGCCGCCGTACGGTGCGATTATCCTGCCGGCCGTATGGAACGTAGGGCCCGGGATCATACCGCGCTGGATCGCACGGCGAACGCTGACACATGCATAGTTGCCTTCATTGCCGACGTCGCGAGCCGATGTAAAGCCGGATTCCAGCATTGTGCGCGCATTCACTACCCCTTGAACAGCTCGAAAGGAATCTGGATCATTTAACGTTGTGTAATAGTAGCTGCCGGCGTCGCGGCCCGGCATTACGTCCATGCAAAGGTGCGTATGCATGTCAAAAAGACCGGGCAGAACAACGCTGTTAGAAAGGTCGATAACTGTTGCATTCGGGGGTATCGTTGCGTTGGAACCGATAGATGTGATCTTGCCCTTCTCGATGATGATCGTTTGGTTTGAAAGCACCGTACCGCTTTCTGTATCGACGATCTTGCCGGCTTTGATCGCGGTGACCTGGCCGTATGTTGCTGAACAAAAAAGAAAAAGTGACAGAAATATCGTGATCGTGAATCCACGTCTCATAGGGTTTCCTCCGGGCTGGTTTGCTAAAATTGGAATCCGAGATTTGTTAAGCGGTAAGCTATCACAGGGAAAGTTATATGACTAAAGAGGTCTTGCTAAAGCAATTTGATTCCTGTTACGACAAAAATGTCTGGTTCGTTTCAGCAGGAAAGGCACTAGAGGGCGTTTCGGCTGAACAAGCTGTTTGGAAGCCGGAAGGAACCGATAACTCCATTTGGGAAACGCTTACTCACCTTACCTACTACAACAACGCCTACCTTCAGCGTTTCAAGGGCATCGATTACGAGTATTCCATTGCCGACAACGACGAAACGTTTGCAGCACCGGACGCGCCGACCGAAGTGGATTGGAATGCCGAGGTCGCGAAGTTCGATTCGGTGATGAGAAATTTTCGAACGTTGATCGAGAACGCTGATGAATCGAAATTTGACCAGCCGGTTTCCGAGAAAAACACTGCCTCCTGGGCCGAACTGATCTCAAACATCAATGCCCACAATGCCTACCATGGCGGCCAAATACTGTTGATCCGAAAGCTCCAACGTGCGTGGAATCCAAAAGAAGGAGTAAGTTAGGACTTTCAATCGGCTAAAAAATATAAATAACTGTATCAGGAACGTGCTATCTATGCTACACTGTTGCAGCCACAGATCTTTGATAATTTAAGGTGCTCTCGCCATTGTAGACCGGGTGGGTCTAGAGCCTTGTGGCACACGTGTGGCGCAGTTTTTCGAAAAGCAGCATTTTGCCCTCGAAATGGCTGTAGCTGCTGAGGCTGCACGACTTATTTGTCCCGTCAAGGTGCGGGACAAGGCCGGGACAGCGGCGGGACAGGCGAAGGACAAGTGCGGGACAGCGGGACAAAATGCAGACCGCACGAAAACATGAGTGGGACAGCTTAGGTCATTCCAGATCAATACAGGCCGCGAATTGCGGTTCGCAGCCGACTGACAACTTCCTTTTCCGGCGGAGTATTGTTCGGATATATTACGTTGGTATTGAACACGATGATCGACGCCTGTCGGCTTGCCGGTTCAAAGTCGATGTAGCTGATAAAGCCATTCTGGTCGCCGCCGTGGCCGATGAACGTCCGGCTGCCAATACGGTTTTGGAAAAAAATGAGTCCGATATCCGTCGTAAAGCCGCGGTTGCCGTTTGCGTCCACTGTGGTCGGCAATTGCGGTTTCCACATTTCCTCCAGTGAGGAGCGTTTCAGAACGCCATCATACGCCAATTGTTTTTTCGGGTCGCCGATCAGGAAGTTCAGGTACTTGACCATATCGGAGATCGGCGAATTCAGGCCGCTATTCGATACGGTGATTCCGGTATTCACATCAAAGCGCCCTTCAGTGCGTTTCCCGTTTTCGATGTAGTAGGAATGCGACCGATGTTTCAGCAGGTGATAAGGCGTTGCGTCGAAATAGCTGCGGTACATCTCGAGCGGTTTAAGGATGTTCTTGTCGATGTAAACTTCGTAATCGTCACCGCTCAGTTTTTCGATTATTTTCCCGAGGAAAATTATCGCAGGATTCGAATAGCTGAATTTGCTTCCCGGTTTAAATAGAATTTCGGTGAACGGGAACATCGCAACGAGCTGCGAATACTCCGTCGGTTCGAAGGGCTCCCAGTCCTGTCCTTTGTCCCATGGCCAGGTTGAGCCGCGAAACCCGGCAGAATGCGTCATCAGGTGCCGGATCGTTATCTCGTCCATTGACCCAAACTTGTTATGAACGCCTCGTAACTCCGGCAGGAATTTGGTTACCGGATCATCGAGCTTGAGCAGCCCGCGGTCACGGAGCTGCATGATCGCGATCCCTGTGAACGGCTTCGTATTCGATGCCCAGTGATAGATGGTATCGGCCTCGACCGTTTGATCTTTCGAAAGGTTTGCCGAGCCGTAATGGATCTCGGAAACGATTTTGTTCTCTTTGATAAAGACAAAACTGCTTCCGACAATGCCTGCTTCTTTGACCTCATTCAGATACGTTTCGCGAAATTTTGCGAATTTATCCGTTTGGGCAACGACCATTGTTGGCATGATAACTAGAGCAGCGAGAAATATTAGGCGGTTCATTAAAAGGTAGATGCAGTCGTATTTTCCGAAATCTCTTAGCGGAGCATTGAAAAGAGTTTTGTTGTTGATCGAACTATGCCACCCTAAATACTTCGCGATATCCGCTGTCGACCATGTCCATATAACCGGCCATCGCCTGCTGAATATCTTCTCGCGAGCCGCGTTCCTTCATGGCGTTCTCAAACTCGGCGATGTTTTCGACATTAACTTCCACTACGACCGTCCAAAAGCCGGCCACCTCATCGACCAAAATACGGTCGTCCAACTGGATGTCCTTTTTCATCAGTTCGTGGGTCGACTTAAATTTTTCGATCAGCGCCTTCGATTTTCCGGGCTTGCATTTAAAGACATTGCGAATAACGTACATTTGGGCCTCCTTTTTTTGCAGCGATTGTAGCACAGCTTTTTCGGGTGCAAACGAAACCGAACGGTGAGAAAATTTTCAGCTTGGATATGAAGTGGTTTCACTTGATCTTCGGCATCGCGCTCTTCTTTGTGTTTACGCAAACAGGGACCCTCATGCGTACCGATTTTCCCGACAAAGAAGCGATACCGCAGGACCTGCGGCTGCTCATGCGCTCCCGGCATATTTACATTTTGTTTGCAGCATTGATCAATATCGTTCTCGGGCTTTATTTGCAATTGCGGCCCCAGTTGGTTTTGAAAGTACTGCAAATACTGGGTTCGATCGCTATTGCCGTTGGCAGCGTACTTTTGGTTTACGCCTGGTATGTGGAAACCTATGGTCTCCAGCATTTTTCAGGCCTCAGCCGAAACGGCATTTACACAACTGCGTTGGGCGTCGGACTGCATTTGTTCGGGATAGAACTAAGGCGGAGACACGACCAGTAAGGGGCTGGTGACCCATTGGAGTTCGGAGTTCGCGGTTTCTAGTTCAGAGCGCATATGATTCGAACGCTGAACTTTGAATACTAAACCAATGCGGCCCACCCGCTACCGCTCGTGTTTCTGCCTGCGATACAATTTGATTGATGAGCGTTTACGAAGGATTAAGTGAAAGCCAACAGTTCGCATGCCGCGTGATAGCAGACCATGCTCGGGCGACCGCGTTCGCGATCGCCGACGGCATCGTACCTGGCAACGAAGGGCGGAATTACGTTCTTCGAAAGATAATGCGTCGGGCGATCTATCACGGCCGCGAGCATCTCGGCAAGAAAGAACTTTTCTTTTACAAGGTTTGTGATGAGGTTGTAGATAGAATGCGCAGTGCCTTTCCCGAGCTCGAAACTCACCGGGAGTTCATCGGCAAGATGGTGCGGCTTGAAGAAGAACGGTTCGGGAATACCGTAACCGTCGGGCTTTCGAAGCTGAATGAGCTCGATCTCAAATCGCTTTTGGTGGATGAAAATCAGCTGTTCAGCGAGATCGCACGCCTTTACGATACCTACGGGACGCCGCGTGACCTGATCCGCGTGTTTTTGGAAGAAAATGGAAAGGTTTTTGAAGAAGATGAATTCAACGAGCGGTTTGACGCTTCACTTCAGGCACTTCAGCAGCAAAGCGGAATCGGAAAAACCGAGAGGAAGTCAGAGATCAGTCCTGTTTATGCGAAGCTGCTTGATCAAACTGGTGCGAACGATTTTCATGGCTACGAAACGACGCAGATCGAGGACGCAAAGGTTGTAGCCATCTTCGATGGTGACAAACAGGTCAATGAATTAAAAAGCGGAGAGACCGGCAGCGTGGTGTTGAACAAAACACCATTCTACGCCGAATCGGGTGGACAGGTTGGCGATGTCGGTAAGCTTGCAGCATCGGATTTCGCCGCAAAGGTAAGCGATACATATTCGCCGGTCCCGGGTTTGATCATTCATAAAGCTACTATCGAAGATGGTTCGCTAAAGCTTGGAGACGAGATCGTTGCTACAGTCGATATAGAA
>JBJMGN010000137.1:0-4091 GCA_045807885.1 Pyrinomonadaceae bacterium
AGTGTAAACGCCGGGAAGGTACTCGGTGTCGCCGAGACAAAATTCTTCAATTTTGAATCTGTCGCGTCCGATGAAAGTTGTCGCGAAGCAACAACTAAACTCACGGAAGTCGCAGCCGCATTCGATCCTGAAGAAATTTACACACTTCATCCCGAACTCGATCGACACGCATCTCATCGCGCTGCGGGAGCGATCTGTGTGGACGCGTTAAAACAGATTTCAGATCACAACATCAAACTCTGGGCGTATGAAGTTTGGGGATTGTTCGCTAAGTGGGATCGGTTTGAAGATATAACCGATCACATTGAAAAAAAATTGGCGGCGGTCGCTGAGCACCGCTCACAGATCGCGGCCGTGCCATACGGTGATGGCATTGTCGGATTGAACAGATGGCGAGCGGTTTTCGCGGACCCGCACCAATCTGCCGTACAAGCGCAGTATGCGGAGGTATTCATAAAGCTGAATTAGCCGTTTATGCTTATCATCATTGACCCCACGCCGGAAAACGCTAGTATTCGCGCCGCCCGGATCGTTGCAAATCAGCTCCGTTCAAACCCTAGCTCCGTACTCGGATTAGCCACGGGCAAAACGCCTTTGGGACTCTACAGTGAATTGATCCGAATGAATCGCGAAGACGGTCTCGACCTTAGCGGAGTAACGACCTTCAATCTTGATGAATACTTTGGGATTTCCAAGGATCATCCCCATAGTTTTCATAGAGAGATACATCAAAACTTTCTTGATCATACAAATATCGAAGCTGAAAACACGCATATTCCGGACGGCTCATCTGCCGACTTCGAAAGAACCTGCAGCGAGTACGAAATGGCTCTTCGAAAAGCAGGCGGGATCGATCTTCAGATCCTCGGGATCGGGAGGTCTGGACATATCGGTTTCAACGAACCTACCTCGAGCCTCGCGTCGCGAACGCGCGTCAAAACACTTTCAAATGAAACCATCGAAGATAATCGAAAAATCGCCGAAGACATTCCGAACATTGCTATCACGATGGGAATCGGAACGATCCTGGAAGCGAAACATCTTTTAATGCTGGCCTTCGGAGACGCGAAAGCCGATGCTATTGCGAAAGCGATCGAGGGTCCGTTGACTTCATCTGTCAGCGCCTCCGCAATGCAGATGCATCGCAACGTGACTGTACTGCTGGATGAGGAAGCAGCCGCACACCTGACCCATCGCGATTATTATCGTCGCGTAGTTGATCAAACAGCCAAATATTCACCCGACCGACTTGGTTTGAAATGAGCGATATAGATCAGGAATTGATTCTCGGCGTCGAGGGCGGTGGTTCGAAGACCGATTGGGTCCTGGTTCGTCGAAGTCACGATGTGGCTCAAGTCGTCGATAGCGGTAAGCTGTCGGCTGCAAATTTTATACTCATCAGCGAAGATCACCTTCGCGACCTCCTACGACAGTTACCTGGCACGGCATCGCGCGTAGGCGTCTTTCTCGCGGGGTGCAAAACGGACGTTGACCGCGCGCGGTTGCGAACTATATGCGAAGGGGTCTGGCCAGACGCACAGATAGCCGTTGGGAGCGATCGGGATTCAGGATTCGCGGCAGCGTTCGGCGATGGCGACGGTATTGCCGTCATCAGTGGAAGTGGTTCCGCCGTGACCGGACGAAAAAATGGCAAGATCGAGAAAGCCGGCGGGAGCGGACATTTGCTGGGAGATGGCGGTGGCGGCTACACGCTGGCGATCGAAGCCCTGCGCCAGGTTCTGCGAACATACGACCTGGCGCACACGATAACGCGCTCTGCGCAAGAGATCCTTCGTGCCTTGATGTTGAATCGAATGGAGGATCTTATCGAGTGGACGCAAAGCGCCGACAAGACGGATGTCGCCGCGCTGTCACCTGTCGTCTTTACTGCTGCGGAACTCGGAAGCAAGGAAATGATGGGGGTCCTTGAGGCTGGTGCTGCATCACTTGCGAGATCAACTGCTTCGGTCGCCAAATGGCTTGAATTCGAACGGCCCGACGTTAGGCTGCAGGGCGGCATCTTCCTCAATCAACCTTTATATGTCGAGCTTTATCGAGAAGCTTTAGACAAACTGCTTGAAACCCGGTCTGTCGAACCGTGTGACACCCCTGGGGCATTTGGTGCGGCACATCTTGCCGCCGCGACATCATTCGACATCGACGATCTCGACATCCAGCCGAACGAAGGGGGAATAAAGGAGATCGCTTCGGCTTCGACCGAACAGATCAATCCGAAGTCCGTCGAGATCGGATCGATGTCGGCAATCGAAATGGTCGATCTTTTTGTCGAAGAGGAAGATCTGGTTGCTAAAGCGCTGACATCGCAGAGAGCGGAGATCGCCCGGGCGATCGATCGCGTCGCTTTGGCATTTAAGAATGACGGCAGGCTATTTTACGTCGGAGCCGGCACGAGCGGTCGTCTTGGAACTCTGGATGCGAGCGAGATCCCGCCGACGTTTGGCGAACCGGCGCATCGGGTTCAAGGGATAATTGCCGGCGGCGTGAACGCACTCCATTCGAGCGTAGAAGGTGCCGAGGACAACGAGGAACAGGGAAAGGTGGCCATCATCGACCGTGGTGTGACGGACAAGGATGTCGTTTGCGGCATTACAGCCAGCGGACGAACGCCGTTTGTGTTGGCCGCATTGCGGCAGGCAAAAGCCATCGGTGCGGTAACCGTTTTGTTGACATGCAACCCCGAACGTACCAGAGTTGACCGCTTCGACGTCGAGATCGATCTTCCGACGGGACCCGAATTGATCACAGGCTCGACACGCCTTAAAGCCGGCACGGCAACGAAGCTGGTGCTGAATATCCTTTCGACCTGTTCGCTCGTTTTGGTCGGAAAGACGCAAGGCAATTCGATGGTAGGAATGCGTGCATCGAACTCGAAACTCCGACAACGAGCAATCGGAATGGTCAGCCGTTTGAAGGAGATCCCACCCCAGGAGGCCGAAAAGCTGTTAAAAAATAACAGATGGAATGTCTCATCAGCCCTGAGATCGTGACAAGGCCAGTGGGAAATTGCATTGAATGAATGCTTGAAAGGGGGTATCCTTAATCGATTCGGAGTCAAGCTAACTCTCTTCTCAGAACGCTTCGGAATTCCCCGTCGCTTCTGATATTCACAGCTTATTCGAAACTCAGGAGCGTTTATGAGCAGTCTCAGTATCTCAAAGCGGCAAGTGGGCGATGTTTACATTCTTGACCTGGACGGCAAGATCCTTCTCGGTGAAACCAATCGCCAGCTTAATGAGGCGATCTACGAGTTAATTGCCGAAGGCAAAAATCGCGTTGTTCTTAATCTGGAAAAAGTAACGGCGATCGACTCCAGCGGCCTTGGCGAGATCGTCGCCGGTTTTTCAACGCTCGTAAAAGCGGGGGGCACGTTGAAGCTCGTCAATATGCCGTCGCGTGTGACGGACATCATGACCGTAACCAAGCTTTATACCGTCTTTGATGTTTACGATACCGAAGCAGACGCCGTGAACAGCTTCGATCAGGACGACGTAACAGCGGCCGCCTGATGCCGTTCATACCGACCGGGGCTGCTTTAACTCAAATATCCGCGAAACTTCTCCTTTGTCGCAGAGTAATTTGGGAAAAGCTTGTTCAAGTCAGAGCTGCCGAGATGTTTGAAAGCCGCTTCCGCGAATACGTCGCGGAAGTCGGTCGTCACAGCAACGTCACGGCCTTCGTTTAGCTGGTCGTTCTTCAGCCCCTTCCAGTCGCCATAAACCTTTCCGCCTTTTACGGAATTTCCCAACACCATCATCGCATTGCCATGTCCGTGGTCGGTGCCGCGCGAACCGTTCTCGCGTGCCGTACGCCCGAATTCGCTCATCGTCAATAGAAGGACATCGTCCATGCGCTTCCCGAGGTCGATCGCGAACGCCGCAATTGCTTGAGAAAACGTTCGAAGGAAATTCGCAAGCTGTCCCTGCGAACCGCCCTGATTAGTATGCGTGTCCCAGCGAATGTCGTTGCCGGTATCGGTAAATGCCACCTCTAGTCCGACGCCGGCTTTGATCAGCTGGGCGATCTGCTGCATTGAGCGGCCAAACTCTGTGTTCGGATATTCGGCGCCGTTC
>JBJMGN010000138.1:0-2635 GCA_045807885.1 Pyrinomonadaceae bacterium
TTCCAACTCCTGGAGATTATAACGGCGACGGAAAATGGGATTACGCTGTTTGGCGCGAGGGTGCTCAGGGTGAGTTCTTCGTAATGACACCGGTAACTCACAACATCTTCCAGCGGCAATGGGGACTGGCAGGCGATTTTCCGCTTGCTCTTCACTCGGTCGGAAACACGGGTAATTGATTTTACCTATGGTAAGAAAAAAGCCCGGGCGATGTCGTCCGGGCTTTTTATTAACTCGATTCCTATCAAGATGCCGCGCAAGTCGCGGTCGAAGTTTCAATTTCCAAATTGCTTTCGGTCCAGGCTTTCGTTCCGCCGGAAACGTTGTAGACCCTGCTGAAACCCGCATTTTCTAGAATGCTTGTTGCCAGGCTCGATCGATAACCGCTTTGGCAAATAAGATAAGTCGGCGTTTCCGGGTCGAGTTTATCTATCTCGCGTGACAATGTATTCAGCGGCAGATTCAGGGTTCCGGGCGCATGGCCGCTGCCGAATTCGCCCGGCTGCCGCACGTCAACAAACTGAGCATTGTCGGCTGAAGCACGTGATGCGGCGTCGTCTACGCTGACCTGCTCGATCGATTGAACCTCGCCTTCGTAAACGTCCATCAAAACATAGCCAACTACGGTTTCGATCCCCACGCGGGCAAGCCGCATGAACGCTTCATCAACCTCTGTTTGGTTATTCGCTGCTATCGCCAGCGGCGTACCAACTGGGATGAATGTACCGGCCCATGTCGCGAATTTTCCGCGAAGCCCAATGTTGATCGCATTCGGAATATGTCCCGCGCCGTATTCATTTTCAGACCGGATATCCAAAATAATGCCATCAAATGCGGCGACCTCTTCGGCTGTAAATTGCCTTGGCTTCGCCAGGTCTTCGAACGCTGACGGCCCTTCCATATTTCGCTCTGCGCTTTTCGGGAAATACGCCGGCACCTGAGGCTGGTCGCTCGATACCAACTTAACAAACTCTTCCTTTGACATCGGCTGCAGCGCGTAGTTGGTTTCCTTTTGTGCTCCAAGCGTGGACCACGTATCGCTCGAAAGCGATTTGCCGCAAAGCGATCCGGCGCCATGAGCGGGATAAACCTCAGTCTCGTCTGGGAGCGGCATTATCTTTTCGTGAAGACTGTCATAAAGCATTCCGCCCATTTGCTCCGCCGTAAAACCTTTTGATCCGATCAGGTCGGGCCGGCCAACATCACCGCAAAAGAGCGTATCGCCCGTAAATAGCTTTACCGGAGAATCTGGCAAGCTCGTATCCCGAGCCGCGATCGTGATGCTCTCCGGCGTGTGGCCGGGCGTTTCGAAAAATCTAAGCTCGATATCGCCGACGGCGAGCGTATCCCCGTCACTTACATTGAGCGTTTCAAACTGGGTATTCGCGCGGCTGCCATAGATGATCTGCGCGCCGGTCTTTTTCGCAAGCTCGATATGGCCACTCACAAAATCGGCGTGCGAATGCGTTTCGATAATGTATTTGATCTTTTGGCCGTTTGCCTCCGCTTCGTCCAGATACTGCTGCACATCACGCTGCGGATCTATGATCGCAGCCTCTCCCTCCGAACCGATGTAATACGACGCATGCGCCAGACATCCTAAATAAAACTGTCGAAATTTCATATCAACACCGCATTTTGGCCTTCTGTCTTTAATCGAATCGTATCACGACTCTCGACCTCTGGCAGAAGTAGGAGATAGTAAATTCTGCGATGGGCGCTTTCGGCCTGACGTGAATTCGTTAGCTACTGATCGGACAAAATGAAGGCTTCGGTTTGCTTCAATTGTTTGATGTCGAGTATGTATCGATGCCCGAAATGAGGGTTCGCCCAGCGTTCATAACTCAGGGTGGAGTTATTGATCCATTTAAGGCCGTTGATCAGGCGATTCGCTTCGATAAACAACTCTTCGCCGGTGATCTCGTAAGTTTCATCGGTTCCAAGATCCGTGACAAAAACGCGCTGCACGCAGGATGAGACTTCCTTCGACCCCGAGGGGACGCAAAATACAAAAGCCTGCCGGATCTTATCGGGACTCTCGGCCAACATCGGTTTCCCGCGGCCGTCCTTTTCGATCTTTTCAGCAAGATCGCCGTCGGGCAGATCGCGTGCCTTTTTGATCGAGAGAATACCTGCCGACTCCCCGTCCCGAACGGCCTTTATTTTCTGGGCCTCTGCGTTTTGAATACAGCCAAAAAGGATGGACAAGACCGCAAAATATTTCAAAGGTTCATTTCGCATAAATATAGTTCAGCGGACTATTAGGCTTTCGGTCGCGATCGCCAATGCCTTTTTATTGTCGCTGCATCAGTTCTCGTTCGTGCTTACGAGTGAAACATCGAAAACCGCATATTAACCAGACGCCGAAATACGTCGAAAAGGGTCAAAGAAATACTCGCTGTGCATTTATACACGAGTTCGAATCTGACAGGAATTATAATGCGGACGGGTCAGGCTGGCTATTATGCGATTTTAGCACTAAAGGGCATAAATACTGCGTTTAGACGATTCCGGACCGAAAAACATTCCTCATTGTCAGAGAAACATTGGGCTCCGTCAGAGGAACATTGGGCTCCGTCAGAGGAACATTGGGCGTCGTCACAGAAACATTGGGCGTCGTCAGAGAAACATTGAG
>JBJMGN010000139.1:0-5575 GCA_045807885.1 Pyrinomonadaceae bacterium
ACGGCCAACGACCGGATAATTACGAACCGGCACGTGATTGAGCGTTCTAGCCGGGTTGAAGTTCATCTGCTTGACGGAAAGAAATTTCCGGTAAAGGGCGTGATCGCGATCGACGGTGAAGGCGACCTCGCGATGCTGCAGGTCGATATACCGCCGCAATTTGTGCGGCCGCTTCCGATCATGAAGACGGTGCCGCAGGAGGGCGAGTCGATCGTGGTGATCGGCAACCCGTTCGGGCTCGAAGGCAGTGTTTCAAACGGCATCGTTTCGGCAGTTAGAGAGATTCCCGGATACGGCAAGATCATTCAGATAACGGCGCCGATCAGCCCGGGAAGCTCCGGTTCGCCGGTTGTTAATATGATGGGCCAGGTAATCGGCGTAGCCACCTTGCAGGCCGCCGAAGGTCAGAGCCTTAACTTTGCAGTGCCGGCGGAACGCATTTTTCAGCTTCGCGTAAACGACGTGCAGACGTTCAATTCGCTGGCTGCCGAGACGCAGAAGAACAAGCGAGCTGCGGCGGAGCGATTATCTTCGCAAGGGGTCGCACAGCTTTCGCGCGACGACTATGCCCGTGCATTACCATTCTTCGAAAAGGCGGTCGAGATCGACAACAATTATCCGGAGGCGTGGTACCAGGCGGGTTTCTGCTACGGCGTGCTTGGCAAACATTCGGATTCGCTAAAAGCGTCGAAACAGGCGGCAAAGCTCCGACCGGATTGGGCAGCGGTTTTTGTGAACATCGGTGCCTCAAGTTTTGCCCTTTCGCAATACAAAGAGGCGGCGGACGCTTACAGACAGGCGATAAAGCTTGACGATGGCAACGCCGATACGCAGTTTGCGTACGGACTGAGCTTAAACAAGCTCAATCGTTCGGATGAAGAGATCCTCGCATACAAACGCGCGATCGCGGTAAAGCCGGATCATGCTAACGCGATCGAAAAGCTCGGACAGGCATATTTCAAACAGAAGAGATGGGCTGACGCTGCAGCTGCGTTCGATCAGCTGAAGATATACAAGCCGGATGCGAAAACCTACAGCGCGCTCGGCGAAAGTTATTTGGAATTAGGGAAATTTGATGAAAGCATTGCGGCCCTGAACAATGCCGTAAACTATGACCCGGAACTGGAACAAGCCAGGTATAACCTCGGCAAAGCCTATGTAAAAGCGGGAAACCGCGAGATGGCGCAATTGCATTACGAGATACTCCGCAGCACAAAATCCGATTGGGCCGATCGGCTGTTTGTTCTTTTGAATCCGTAGTGTAATGAGGTCGACGTTCCTATTTTCGATTTATCAAACTCGCGACAAAACCTGCCCCAAAACCGTTATCGATGTTCACGACGGTAACGTTCGAAGCACAGGAATTCAACATCCCGAGTAATGCTGCGACTCCGCCGAATGACGCACCGTAGCCGATACTGGTTGGTACGCCGATGACCGGTACACTTACGAGGCCGCCGACGACCGATGGCAGCGCACCTTCCATTCCAGCAGCCACGACCACTACTTTAGAGTCCTGCAGGCGCTGGCGTTCGCCGAGGATGCGGTGGATGCCGGCGACACCTGCGTCCCATATTCGTTGCACGCGATTTCCCATTGCTTCGGCCGTTAGAGCGGCTTCTTCAGCAACGGGTATATCGCTCGTGCCTGCAGTGCAAATCGTGATCTCGCTGGTTCCAAGATTGGTTGTGTCACGCATGACTCGAATCAAATTTGCGGATTCGTGCCATTCGGCATCCGTGAAAATGTTCCTCACGTCGCCGTAAACATCAGCGTTTGTTCTGGTTATCAATACATTCGGCGAACGGGCGATCAGCTTTTCAAAAATACCGCAGATCTGTTCGGACGTTTTGCCTTGCCCGAATATCACTTCGGGAAAGCCCTGCCGCGATGCACGGCCATGGTCGACGCGTGCGTAGCCGATATCTTCGTAGGCGAGATTTTGAATTCGGGCGACAGCTTCGCCAGGGTCTAGTTCATTCCGTTTGAATTGATCCAAAAGATTTTTAAGCTCGTCTGCGTTCATTGGAACCGTAAGAGTACCAGATGCACACGCTTGCGCGTAAGGGAAGTGCAAATGAGGGCGGGCCGCAAAGGGCCCGCAATTTATGAAGAAGTTTGGAGTGCTTGGGTTAAACGAAGTAAGCCACGTATTTGTACAATTTCGATACTCGGATCAAAAACGCCACGACAAATTCGCTCGCGAGCGTGTTGATCAGATGATCTTGAATTGTGCATGCTATGCAGCTCATAACGTCTCCCAATTGAATAAGGCGGAAATCCGAGCTAAATAAGGTCATTTGTTTTGAATTTATTTCACCCCGTTTCGAAAAAAGCCGGCCAGACGGTAAAATCGTTGCACCGTTTATGGAATTGACCGTAGCGATCACCGGGGCTTCCGGTACGATTTACGCGCATCGAACACTGCAGCTTCTTGCGGCAAGCGGTGTCGTGGAAACGATCAATCTGATCGTTTCAGACACGGCGGTCACAGTTGCACAGGTCGAAATGGGCGCAAAGTTTCGTGAGCCGTCGGCAGAAAAGTTTAACGACTGGCTCGGGCTGGATGCCGATTCGAAACTTATTCGTTTCTGGCGTTTGGACAACATGGCGGCGAAACCGTCATCGGGCTCGAACAAGCAAGCTGGAATGATCATTGTTCCGTGTTCACTGGGGACGCTCGGGTCGATCGCGTCGGGGGCCGGAACGAACCTGATTCACCGAGCCGCCGACGTTTGCCTGAAAGAAGGACGAAAACTCGTACTGGTTCCGCGAGAAACACCGTATAACGCGATCCATCTCGAAAATATGCTGCGCCTTTCGCGTGCCGGCGCGCGGATACTGCCTGCGAGCCCAGGATTTTATCATCGACCAAAAACGATCGAAGATTTAGTCGAACATCTCTGTTTTCGCATCCTTGATCAGTTCGATATTCCGCATTCGAAGAAGTCTCAGTGGACTGGCGAGGAAGTGGAATCAATTCAAACTGCAAAATGAAAAATGCAAAATATGAAATGAAAAATGTCCTCGCTGTGGTTTTGATCATCTGCGGCTTTGTTTCAGCTCAGGACCGGTTCGTGAAGCCCGTCGATGAGGCGTCGCAGGATCCGTCGTTTCTCGCGTTTCGAACGAAGCTGATCTCGGCCGCTGAGCGCAAGGACGCAAATTACATCTTCAGCATCGTTGATCCGAAGATCGAGTTAAGCTTTGGCGGTGACGCGGGAATACCTGCATTCAAGCGAATTTGGAAGATCAATTCAAAAAACTCCGAATTCTGGACTGCGTTTTTGTCGGTGATCAGAAACGGGGGCGGCTTCATGGGCGAGGGAAGCAACAAGCTCAAATTGTTTGCGGCCCCGTATACTCACAGTTCCTGGCCGGAGGACCTGGATGGATTCGAGCACCACGTTATCTTCGGCAACAATGTAAACCTTCGAAAATCGCCGGACACCAATTCCGAAATCGTAGCCAAGCTCTCATACAACGTTGTAAAGATCGATCCGGAAACGCTGCCAAAAAGCGGCAAATCGGAATATCCGGATTGGTGGCAGATCACAACGCTTGGTGGCTTAAAGGGATATGTAAAGCGCGAGTTTGTGCGAAGCCCCATAGACTATCGCGCTGGCTTTGAAAAGAAGCGTGGCTTCTGGAAAATGACATTCTTTATCGCAGGTGACTAATGTCCGCATCCGTCGAAAGATTCTCCAACCGTGTTCAGAACTACGTCAAGTATCGTCCCGGCTATCCGCCGGAAATGCTTCAGTTTTTCAAAGATCGACTTGGATTAACGCAGGATTTCGTTATCGCCGATATCGGTTCTGGTACGGGTTTTTCCGCGAAACCATTTCTCGACAATGGCAACATCGTCTACGGTGTAGAGCCAAATGCCGCAATGCGTGAGGCGGCTGAGCTCTTGCTGCAAAAACACGACCGTTTTCGAAGTGTAAACGGCACATCGAATCGTACAGGGCTACCTGATAACTTTGTAGATCTCGTGATCGCTGCACAGGCCTTTCATTGGTTCGACCCAGAGACAACACAGAATGAATTTAAGCGCATTCTGAAACCAGGCGGATACGTTTGCCTGATCTGGAACGAGCGGCAATTGGATTCAACGCCTTTTCTTCGCGAATATGAGCAATTGCTCCTGAAATACGCCAACGACTATGAAAAAGTGCGTCATGAGAACATAAACGACGCGGTACTCGAGAATTTTTTTCAACAGCGGTTCGAACGCGCGACATTCAACATTCATCAGATACTCGATCTCGATGGCTTGAAAGGGCGTGTCATGTCTTCGTCATACATGCCAAACGAAACGGACCCGAAATATGGTCCGATGGTCGAAGAACTCTCCACACTTTTTGCCAAACACGCCGAAGGGGGTAAAATAACAATCCTCTACGACACGCGTTTGTTTTATTCGCAGTTTTAACAAGGATAGGTTATTTACAAGTGGGCCCTTACTTAAGTGCGGGCTACCGACAAGCAGTAATAAGTTATGCCAGCACACGCAGAAGCTATTCCAGAAACTCGAACTATCAGCGTCGCCCATTCACCCGATTCGGATGACGCCTTTATGTTCTACGGTCTTGCCACTAACAAGCTCGAGACCGAAGGACTTAAATTTGAACACACGCTCAAAGACATCCAGTCGCTGAACGAAGACGCGAAGAACGGCGTTTACGACGTGACCGCCATATCGTTTCACGCTTACGCATACGTCGCGGATAAATACGCATTGCTGCCGCACGGGGCGAGTATCGGCGATAAATATGGCCCGATCGTGGTTTCTAAAGAAACACGCGACCCGAGTGAGATCGGCCAGATGACGATCGCTGTTCCCGGCGAATTGACCAGTGCATATCTTGCTCTGCGGCTCTACAATACGGAATTCGAACACGTTATAGTGCCGTTTGACGAAATCATCGAAGCCGTCCAAAAAGGGCAGGTGGATGCCGGGCTGCTCATTCACGAGGGCCAACTTTTTTATAAGCAGATGGGCTTGGACAAGGTTCTCGACCTCGGCGAATGGTGGCACGAGAAGACCGGTCTCCCATTGCCGATGGGCGGTAACGCGATTCGACGAGATCTCGGGCCTGAGCTTATGAAACGGGTCTCTAAACACCTTCACGAAAGCATTCTTTACTCGATGGAGAACCGTGAGGACGCTTTGCAGTACGCAATGCAGTTTGCCCGCGACATGGCGCCCGAAATGGCGGATCGCTTTATTGCGATGTGGGTCAATGACCTTACCCTGGATTACGGCGAACGCGGCAAAAAAGCCGTTCGAAAGCTGCTCGATGAAGGGCAAAAGGCCGGGATCATACCGCACAAAACAAGAGTAGATTTTGTGGAGTAGGCGCGATTTTTTCAGGAAATTCTGTCAACTATAACGTTAAACGGGGCATCTATTCATTTGATCCCAGATTTGCCGGAAAATTCATGAAGAAAATCGCTCTACTGTTTACAATTCTTGTTTGTTGCTCTGCAAATTTCGTATTCGGTCAAGGCTCGAATATAACCAAAACCGATCTTGCCAAGCCGGAAATCGACCGAATAATAAAGACATTCA
>JBJMGN010000140.1:0-4744 GCA_045807885.1 Pyrinomonadaceae bacterium
GACGCGATCTTCCTCCTCGGAGATTACGTATCGCAGCCGAGAATGCGCGGAACGCCCCCTAACGACCATCCGCTTTTAATGCCCGTGACTGACATCGCGAATTTACTCGGCGGGTTACGCGCTAAATATGGCGTGTTTGCCGTGCTCGGTAACCATGACGGATGGTATGGAGATAAAACCATTGCTGCCGAACTCGAACGAGTAGGAATAAAGGTCCTCAACGGCAAAGTGACCGAGATCGAAAAGAACGGGCGAAGGCTGCGGATCATCGGATTGCTCGATCATTTGCAGGTCGTCAGTTGGCAACATTTTGCAGACGATGCGAAGCAAATGCTGGCAGCGAGTGAGGGCACGGGAAATGTAATCGCACTCGAACATAGCCCGGATGTGTTGCCGATGATCACAGGCGATCTTTCGATCTCGAAGGACCTGAAACTAATGTTTGCCGGGCATACGCACGGCGGCCAGGTCTGGCTGCCGATGCTTGGATATCCCGTTGTTCCGTCCAGTTATGGACAAAAATACGCTGCCGGCTATATTCGCGACGCCGGTGTCGATATGTTTGTCACGACCGGCACGGGCACGAGCATTCTTCCGTTCCGTTTTCTAGTGCCGCCCGAGATCGCCGTCGTTACGATCTCGTCCAAATAAGGTGATTTCCGATTACGATTTGAATACTATGTAGTTATGAAAATTCTGTTAACCGTTTCAATGCTTGCTATCTTTTCGCTCCTGGCTGGCTGCGATGCGCAAAGCGGCATCGCGAGCAAAAGTGTCGAGAAGTACATTCCAACGCCGACGCCTGTGAGAACGCCTGAAGTGGTCGAGCAGATCGATCCGGCGGATGCGATCACCGTCGATACTGCTCAGGAGGGCCCGCGGATCTCCATCCTGCCTTCAGATGCGAATAAAAACGTCGACTGTTCGAAATATAACGAGGTGCGGTTGAACGGCGATGGAAGGACCCCCAGCGTGAAGGGCGTATGCAAACAGTTGATGATCAACGGCGATAAGAATCATGTCACCGGCGTCGCGTTCACGTCGATCGTACTAAACGGCACGGACAACCAGATCGAATATTCCAAATACGACAACGGCAAAAAGCCCGCGGTAACCGACAACGGCCCGACAAACAACGTCACGAAGATCGAAGCTCCGGCGCCTAAAACTAAGGGGAAACCGTGACTGTCTTTATGGATGAGTAACGCCCGACCGGGTTAGTTCCGTGCCTCATGCACATTCGCACTCTCAACACTTCGGGTAGTCCCGGCGTTGTTGGTTCCACTGTGATCTTCACCGGCGATGCCGTGAAATAGCTGACCGTCTCCCAATTGTCGGTACCCACGCGGTTTATTTCCGCCTGACCCATCTTGAATTTGCCCTTCACGAATTTGAGCGAGAACGAATACGGTTTTGCGTCCGGCAGGATCGTCATCTTGGGAACAAATTCATTCAGTTCGATCTCGGGTGTCTTCTGTGGGAGGATCCCAAGCGACGCGCCGATGGAATCGGTGTATTCGGGCATCGTGCGGATCCGTCGAACAAGTCTCTCCAACCGCTCGAAGATGCCCTTGTTCACCATCGGCGGCGGATCGATCTCAGGTGCGAGAGGGAACTCAGCGACCCCGGACACGTTCCGGTCGTAAAACATCGAGCGCTGAAACGTCCTGAGCGTCCTTTCATAGCCGGTCATCGCACGGACACTCCGTGCAAGGAACTGCACGACTTCGTTATCTGCGAGGCAGGCGTCGATCTCGGCCTGCGTAAAGCGAAGCTCAAGGCCAACGGCAGCAAAATTCGCCGCGAAGTTGGCAAACCACGCCGCCTGCTCTACAAGGTTCGTAGGAAACCATCTTTGGTCGGGCTTCATTCGGTCATTTTCCCCCTACTTTTACTCTTTGCGACAAAAATACCGGGCGAAATTGCAGTTCCAGCGACCTTAGCGGCTCAATCCGCGAGCAAAAGAACATTTATCGTGTACGCGATCCAACTCTCAACGCTTATCAGTCGGGAAACTCTAGCTAACAGAACATGTATATTGCACATAATACATTTACCGTTGGCTTTAGATCAGGAAATGTTTGCCGTTGTAAGACGTATTGTGTACGTCATACATAAATCTTTGACCACCATTTTCGAACTTCTGCTGGTTGTATGATGTATCACGCTCGCGATACATGTTCTTCTGACCGATGGTCGGTAATAAATGAGCATCTGTACATGTATTATGTTCTTCACACAACAGGTTCGAAGCATTGTAAAGTGTATCTTGCACATTATACAAGTCCTTTTTGTTGGCGGAACGAGACTTTTCGGCTCTGTCGGCCGGCCGGAGGGCTAAAATTTGCCGAGGTTTGCAACGATTCCGGTGCCGTCGATGAGAATAAGCAGCTCGGGAGACGTTTCCTGGGTTATTTTGATGCGATTCTTCGAATCGCCCGTCATTTTAAGCGTGCGCACGCCCGAAATTTTGGTATCGGAGGCCATGATTCCGTCGAATGCAGAAGATTTCCATTCGCTGTCGGTCGTCGTATGCAGGACGAACGGCTGACCTCCAAATGTCCGATCCGGATTCACGACGGCGTTCGGGAGCTGCATTTCGTGGTCGAACCACGTTTCGTGTTCGGCTGGGGACGTTATCTCGATCACTTCCGATCCGGCTTCGGCCTCCAGTACACGGTGGCGGATCTCGGGCGGCTGCAAAACGCAATCGCCCGGCTGCAGCCAAAACGGTTCGCCCTGGTCTTCATAAACCACCTTGATCGCGCCTTTCAAACAGTAGATCACCTGGAAATCGATCTTGTGGTAATGAACTTTATCCGCAACCGGCCCACCTTTTGTGATTCGAATATGGGACGCAATAACCCGCCCGCCAAGCCTGTCAGGGATCAGGTCGCGGTACATCATTCCGGCTCTTCCAATGGTCCATTCGCTGGTCGCGGATCTGATCTTTTCACCAGTCCGGACCCGGATCTGCGAGCTGTCTTTTAACATCACGGCTTCCGACGGGTCGTCCGCGGGTTTTATCATCAGCAGCCTGTAGCCGTCAGCAATACGCTTTTCGATCTCCACGTCCAGATCCGTGCAGAACAGCTCGGCTTCGGTTTTGTCGATCGTTTCGGACATATTCACTACCAAAAACGCTAAGTGTACACCGCCTTACCTTCGACTGTCGCATGCCCGAATAATCTGTTTCTATCGCTTTGAAATGCCCAAATCTTATAACTGGCTGGCGGGCAGCCCAGAGCGTAGCTATCTTAAAAAGGGGACAGACGAAATGAAACTTAAGAAAATATCTGAACAGAATATCGTTATCACAGGAGCGACCAGCGGAATCGGCCTGACGACAGCCCGTATCGCTGCAGAGAACGGCGCGGGTGTTGGTTTGATCGCGCGCAATGAACAGGCGCTTCGCGAACTTTGCGAAGAGATCAAGTCGAACGGCGGCCGCTGCGCTTTTGCCGCTGCCGATGTCGCCGATGAAGCCGCCTTCCAGGCGGCGGCCGAGAAGGTCGCGGGCGAGCTCGGCTCGATCGACACGTGGGTGAATAACGCCGGCGGCTCAATTTACGGCTACATCATGGACGTGCCGACCGAAGATCTTCGACGCCTCTTCGAAACCAACTTTTGGGGCGTCGTCAACGGTTCGCGGATCGGCGTCACGCATCTGACGAAGAACGGCGGCGCACTGATCAATGTTGGCAGCGAGGTTTCGGACAGCCCGGTGCCGCTGCAGGGCATATACTCGGCGACCAAGCATGCGGTCAAGGGGTTCACCGACGCCCTTCGAATGGAGCTTGAGGCTGATGGATTGCCGATCTCCGTTTCGCTGATCAAACCGACCGCAATTCACACGCCTTTTGTGGAAAACGCCCGGAATTATCTTCCGTACGAGCCGCAGCTTCCGCCGCCGGTATATGCACCCGAGCTCGTTGCAGAAGCTATCCTGCATTGCGCGGAAAACAGGGTCCGTGATTTCTTTGTCGGCGAAATGGCAAAACTGCATTCTGCGATGGCCCACTATGCTCCGGGAATCAGCTCGAAACTGAACGAAAGGAACATCGATTCGGCACAGAATTCCGGACGCCCGGCGATACCAGGTCGTTCGGATGGACTCTATAGTCCAAATTCGAAACTGCATGAGCGGGGAAGCGACGAGAGGTTCGTAATGGAAACCAGCCCATACCAAAAGGCAATGATGCATCCGATCTTGACGGCCGGATTGCTGCTCGGCGGCGGATTCGCTGTTGCGGCGCTCGCAGCTAACTGGCGAAGCGGTGCGACGAGCGAGGAGCAGCCAAAACAACTTACGAAGTCAGCCGGTGCTCGCTGAACCTGAGTATTTTTCAAAAATGGAGCCGCGCGAGTTGATACCTTAGCGCGGCTCGTCGTTTTAACGACCTTTCGGCGCAGGCGTGAATAGGCGTTTCAAGTTGATATCCATCTCGCCCTGCGGTGCATCGATGGAGTTGAATTCGATCTTGTCATGTTCAAATCCGGGCTGCAGGACTTTTAATTCAAGCCTCGCTCCGGAAGGATGCTCGAGTGTTACGCGAAAATGTCCGTCGGTTCCTATCGGCGCAGTCGCTTCGAGTTCTTTGCTGCTCAATCGGATATCGCCGCCGCCAACTTTCTGTTCACCTGAATGAACATAACCACGAACCGTGGTAGTTCGTTTGCCAAGCGAACATGAGCCGGCCATGACAATCACCAGGCACAACCCACAAATAAAACTACGCGGTGT
>JBJMGN010000141.1:0-10086 GCA_045807885.1 Pyrinomonadaceae bacterium
GATCTCGCGTTCATCGATCAGATGATCCCTCACCATCAAGGCGCCGTCACAATGGCCAACGATGCCCTCCGCAATGCGCAGAAAGATGAGATCAAAAGAATGGCTGAAGAAATAATAAAGGCCCAAAATGGCGAGATCAAACAAATGCAGACATGGCGGGTTGCGTGGAAGAAATAGCGCGACAAGCGTTTTTGCCTGCAAAGCGAATTTACAAAGCCGCATCGAAACTCGTAGAGTAAAACGGATGGTCCGACGCAAAGCTCAAATGATAGCGAGCCTTTTGACCGTGTTGTCGCTTCTCGCGGCTTCGGTCTCCGCGGCTTGTTATTGCGGCCATCACGAATCGGGTCACGTCGAAAAGACCGAGCCGCTTTCGTGTCACGGCAGTACTCACGAAGAACCCGTCGTTGACGAAAATGTTCCCATTCCGTACGGCGACCTGATCGGCTTGGACTGTGAGTGTTTTCCGCAGTCGAGTGTCGCCTCCATAGTTTCAAAGTACGAATCGAAACGATTCAAGTCGGAGAATTTGAAGGCCGCCGCGAACGCTGAAACGGTGCGGATCGGTTCGACATCGTTCAGACTGATCGACGATACATTTCACGGCCTTACCTCTGTTAACCTCTACAAACAAGCTCTACCTCGCTCTGGACCTTCCCGCGCCCCGCCGCGCCTGTAAAACGAAGAATACGAATATCAATGGTCGTGCGAATCGGCCGTGTTTCTCTGCGTTTGAAATGAAACTGCAGGGTGAAAACGGTTTTACAGATCGGAGTTATCTAAATGAAACGGGGACTTGCACTTATATTTTGCACGCTTTTATTAAGCATTAGCGCCTTTGCGCATCAGGCGTTCACGCTGGTTAGCAGCGAGAAAAAGACTATAAAAGAATCGGAGCTTGCACCTCTCGAAAAGAACCAAACCGCAGGCAACAAAGATAATACGACGCTGACCTTCACGGAAAAAGAGATCCGGCTTGTGATCGTTACCGGGCCGGAGGTCGACATGCTCTCCTATAGGATCCAGGGTGTTCGAAATGCGACGCTGGCGGTTCCGGCCGCAGCACGTATCACCTTGCTGTTTGTGAATGTCGATGGCGACATGCGTCATGACATACGCTTCGGTCACATCGTCGGCGAATTTCCAGTAAGGCCGGATATCACCGAAACGGCGGGGTCGACGAAACTTGACCCGGTCGGCGAAGACAAAATTCTTCAGGCGGAAGAGATCGTCGTAAAGGCTAACGAGAACGGGATGTACAAATATTTCTGCTCTGTTCCGACGCACGCAAAAGGCGGGATGTGGGGGCATGTCGCCGTTGGCGTCAAGCCGGACGCCAACGCAAAACCGCCGGAAAAGACCGAGCACATCCATTCGGCGGATGAAGAAAAGGGCCACGATCATGCGGAACCGGGCGTGAAAAAACCCGAACCGAAACCGTCCGAAACGCAGCACAACCATAATATGCCGACCGTGGCTCAACCCTCACCGACGCCGCACCAGCCCGGCCATACAGACGGCATGGACAAGGCTGAAGATCACAGCGGGCACACAAAAACGATGTCCGCTACCGTGAACATCGGCGACCCGATGAACCGCGAGGGCTCGGGCACCTCGTGGCTGCCAGATTCCTCACCGATATACGCGTATTCGAAAATGTATGAGAACGGCGGGATGGTGATGTTGATGGGCACGGCCTTCGTTCGCTATACGCACATCGGTTCGACGCGAGATGTTTCGGTCGCGGGCAAGGGTGATCGAAATCGGTTCGACGCGCCGAATATGTTAATGGCGATGTATTCGCGGCCAGTCGGGAAAAGGTCGCAAATCGGCTTTCGCGTGATGGCGTCGCTCGATCCGCTGACGCAGAGAGGTTACGGATATCCACTTTTGTATCAATCCGGTGAGCTTTACAAGGGTGAGCCTTTACACGACCGGCAGCACCCGCACGATTTTATTTCCGAGCTCGCGGGGACATTCTCAACTAAAGTTGGTGAAAAGCAGTCGTTTTTTGTTTACGGCGGGATAGTCGGTGAACCGGCTCTCGGCCCGCCGATGTATCTGCATCGCACGTCAGGATCGAACAATCCGGACGCCCCGATTGGCCATCATTGGCAGGACGCGTCGCACATTTCATGGGGCGTTGTCACGGGCGGCTATAGTTTCGGAAAATTTAAGTTCGAAGCCAGCGCGTTCAACGGTACGGAGCCGGACGAGAATCGGTGGGGCTTTGACACACTTCGGTTGAATTCGTGGAGCACGCGTTTTTCTTTTAATCCAACGAAAGATCTTTCATTTCAGATCTCGCACGGGTTTTTAAAACACCCTGAACGGGCTGAACCGGAACTCGATCACATTCGCCGCACGACGGCTTCGGCGATCTATAACAAAAACTTCAGCGACACCCGAAATTGGACGAGCGCGTTCATTTGGGGCCAGAACAACAAGGAAGGCGAGTTTACAAATTCATATCTCTTCGAAAGCGATTACACGTTCGGCAAAAATGCGATTTTTGGTCGTTTCGAAATGGTTCAAAAAGACGGCCACGAGCTCGTTTTGGATCATGACGATCCGATTCATGATGACGTGTTTCTAGTCGGCGCTTATTCGATCGGCTATGTCCGTGACGTTGTGAAAGATAAAAGGCTCGATGTCGGCGTCGGCGGAATGGCAACATTCAACTCGAACCCTTCAGCTCTGGTTCCATATTACGGCGGGACGAGACACGCCGGATGGCAGCTATTCGTACGGCTTCGCCCGTCGAAAATGAAACACTAGAATGAGGGTGAATTAGGCGGTCCGGAATGACCGCCTATTTATGATCTGACGATGGGAGGATCGGGTGGAACCAGTGAACTGTTTCCACATCGCCGGCATACGGCAACGGCCACACTCCAAAGCAGGTACGCGACTGCCGCAACGAAGAAAACGAACGCCAACACGTCTAACAAGATCCAAAGCCAGCTATTAAAGTAGAAGCTGACTGTAATCGAAAATACGCAGAGCGCCACCAAAACATACACGACCGTCATCGAGCCGCGAGCGACAGGCTCGGCCGTGATACCACAGTTCTTACAGAGCTTCTTTTCCATGTCGCGAAAAGTAACACAGTTCGATAAGAAACGAAAAGAAAAATGTGGGTAGAATTCGTTTAGTCCCAGCTCAAGTCTGGCTCAACTTGTTCCGAAGCTACTTTGAGTTGCTCTGAGCTGGACCTCTAAACTTTAATTTACGGCGAAACTCACGTTCACGACCGCCGTCACGTCTTTTTCGATTGACGATGTATCGTTGACACCATAATCCGAAACCTCGGTCGATTCGGGAGCGGTGATCTGCATCACGCCCATGCGGGCGGAACGGATAGAGCCGATGCTGCTGGCCGTGCTTTCAGCGATCTTGTCAGCACGCGTCTTTGCGTCCTTGGCGGCTTCGCCGAGCATTTCGATCTTCAGGTCGCCGAGCTTTGTGTAATAAAACTGCGGCGCGCTCGATTCGAGCAGGATGCCCTGGTTGATAAGCTCGGTCGCTTCACGCGAAACTTGGGCGATCTTGTCGACGTCATTCGACGTAACGCTCACCGATTGGCTCAGCGAATACCCGATAGTCTCGGATGTCGGCCTGCCCTGTTCGTCGTTTCGTTTCAATGTTGTAGTTGATATCGACGAAACGGTCAGCTGCGATTCAGGGATTCCCTTATCCACGAGATATTTCTTGATCCGCGGGACGGAATCGGAAAGCTGCTTGTATGCGTCGGCGATCTGTGCGGATTGGGTCGAAACGCCAGCGCTCCAGACAACGAGGTCCGATTTGATCCGCTTCTTCGCGGAACCTGTTACGGTGATCGAGTCCTCTCCTTTTTTCGAGTCTTTGTATGCCCAACTGAATATCAATGAAGAAACTATCAAGCCGATAGCCAAGGCAGTGCCGGTATTATAAAAATTGAAATGTTTTTCGTCGCTCATCTGATTAACGTCCTCCTCAGGGACGTCGATGAGAATAACCGAGCGTTGGACCTACGTTAACGTTGCCGTGCACGGCGAACCAGTGTGGCTAACCACATCGCTTCGGTCGCGAATCGAACATTCGTTTGCAATTGAATTTTGGTAAGATACGATGAATCAAGGCCGAACAATACGTTCGAGAGGTAGTTAATTATGAAATTTCCAGGTGGTATGGACTTAAATTCAATGATGCAGCAGGCCCAGCAGATGCAGGAAAAGATGGCCCGCGAAATGAAAGAAACGGTCGTTGAGGCCTCAGCCGGCGGCGGTGCGGTGACGGTAAAAATGCGCGGCGACTTTCAGGTGGTCGAGCTAAAGATCTCCGCAGACACTGTAAAAGAAGGCGACGTCGATATGATCCAGGACCTAGCGGTCGCTGCTCTGGGCGAAGCACACCGCAAGGTCGAAGAATCTCTCAAGGGCAAGCTTGGTGGAATGCTACCGCCGGGACTGATGTAAATGCTTGATTACTCAGAGCCGGTCGCTCGTCTGATCGATGAATTCAAACGCCTGCCGGGCATCGGCAGCAAGTCGGCGCAGCGGCTGGCGTTTTACGTTTTGAGGCGCCCGAAGGAAGAGGTCGATAATTTTGTCGAAGCTCTGCAAGAGGTAAAGGAGAAGATCGTTTTTTGCTCGGTCTGCAACAATCTTACTGACGTTAATCCCTGCCTTTATTGTTCCAATCCGAAACGGGACCGTTCGATTATCTGTATTGTCGAAGAGCCGTATAACCTGGTCGCCGTCGAAAAAACGCGCTCGTATCGCGGGCTTTACCACATCCTTCACGGATCGCTTTCGCCGATTCGTGGAGTTGGGCCAGACGAATTGATGCTGCCGAATTTGCTGCCTCGTCTGCTGCCTGAAAACAACGAAGGCGTCGAGGTTCAGGAAGTGATCATCGCCACAAACCCGACCACCGAAGGCGAGGCTACCGCCAACTACATCGCACGCCTTTTGAAACCGCTTGGCGTCCGCACCACTCGAATCGCGATGGGAATGCCGGTCGGTTCGGATCTCGAATATGTTGACGAGGTCACGATGGACAAGGCCCTAACGAACCGACACGAGATTTAACTTTCCACCAAGCAACCTATCGCTATTTAGCGCGCCTCTTACAGCGCGTGAAAGTCATTAAAGTATTATTTGCAACGCTCCTGATCACGCTCGGCTCGCATACCGCTATGTCGCAGTGCTGCTGTTCGGGCTCCGAAGTGACGTTAACGGACGGCTGGCACGACACTTTGCAGGTAAACGATCTGAAATTAACAGAATTGAACCGCGAGAAAAACGGCGGGCGCATTCAGTTTTGGGAAAGCAAGACAGGCGAAGCGAAATTTCAATTTCACGTCGGATGCGGCCGCGGAACGGAAACGCTGATGATCGAGTCTGGCGGAAGTACGATGCGGATCCGCTTCAAGCTATACGGTGACTTTGGCCATCCGAAAACCGAGATCGTATTTTCTCACGGCGACTATGTTGCGGAATTCGAAAAAGAAAGCGAAGTTGATCTCAGGCGTTCGGTCGTCATCCGGCCCGCGACCGCGGAAGAGATGAAAGAGGTCGAGCCTGTGGACAAGGAAATATAACCGTCTAAAAACTTACTTGTAAGCTACGGCAAGTTCGACAGCGCTGCGTGGATCGACAACGCCCCAACCTTGCCGGTCGATCTCGTAGCCAGGGAGCCGTTCGGCTGTGTCGATCAAAATTCTTTTGACCTGTGACGGCGTTAGTGACGGATTTGCTTCGAAAACTTGCGCTGCAACGGATGAAACTATAGGCGCGGAAAACGATGTACCGTCTACGTATTTGTAGTGCTTAGTTATCACGTTCTCGCGGCGTATCTTCAAAAGGATCAGCTGGCGAATACTGTGAACTGCTCGATCGAGGGCGGCGTCCAGATCTGCGTCGACCCCTGAATTTTCGCGAATGATCGAATGAAGCTCGTCGTCCTTTGCTTTGTCCAACTGCTCGAGCAATGCTGCCTGCTGCGCGGTCGGCGTGTTTGGCAAGATCGGTGCCGGGACCCAGATCGATGGCGCGATAACTTCGGGTTTTTGCAAACCATCGACCGTCGGGCCGTATGATGAGCGGTACATTCCGCGACGCGAACGGTTCATCGAATTGTTATCGTCAAGGCCGCCGACCGCGATGCAGGACGGCGCGCTTGCAGGCGGCACGACTGGATGGTTCGGCAAGTGGCCGGAATTGCCGACTGCACATACAACGAGGATTCCAGCCGAGGTGCATGCCTCAACCATCTGCGAAAGCGGGTCGGCCAGATAGCTTAATTCTTCGTCGCCGCCGGCAGAAATGTTCACGATCCGAATGTTATAACGCTCGCGGTTCTCGAGCACCCATCCCAGGCCTTCAAGGATATTTTCATCCGTGATGCGTCCCGTCCGAGCTAGTTTTACCAGGACGACGTCTGCTTCCGGCGCGATGCCGCGATAAAATCCGTTCGATAGCGAGCCGTTGCCCGTGGCCACGACGGACGTCATCATGCCATGCCAGCTTGCGACGTCGGGCTGAAAGAGCGATTCCAGGCTGCCATCTTTATCCGTCAGATTTCGGTACGCAAGGATGCGATTATTCGGCGTGGTTAGATCAACGTGCGGGTAGAAACCCGAGTCCAGAAATGCGATCGTAACACCGCGTCCTGTAAATCGCGGATCGGCGTCAAGCCGCAGCGGTGTAGACAGCACGTGCGAGCCGTCCTTCTGCACCGCGGCGTCCTTTTCTATCTGGTCTTTGGCCTGTTCGAAAAGTCGAGCGCACCGCACGCATACAGTTTCGATATCCGCGGTTCTGGGCGCATTTGCAGCGATCAGTGCTCGGAGCTCCTCATCGAAAGTCGAGAGCGGCACAATTTCGCCGTGCATGTCGCGCGAACAGACAGCACAGGTGGCCCCTGACGAGTTCGTATTCGAATTTGGTTCTGTATTTGAGAGCGAGGGCTGCGGGGTCATTTAGAGATTTAAGTTTTCCACATTGCAGGGCTAAAATCAATTGAAGACATTTGCCCGCGAAATACACGAAAGGACACGAAAAATTGAGAGTGATATATTGAACCGTCTCGGAATCTCGACTCTTGTTTTACGTTTCGATTTGTTCGCGTGTTTCGCGGGCTAAAGTTCTATGGCAAGAAAAACAATCGGCCTTGCACTTTCCGGCGGCGGCGCACGCGGCTTTGCACATGTCGGCGTTCTAAAGGTGCTGTCCGACAATGATATCCCGATCGATTACATCGCGGGCACGTCGGCAGGTGCATTCGTGGGCGGCGCATATGCTTCGGGAATGTCAGCTGACGAAATCCTCGAGGCGGGCTCCGGATTCAATTGGCTGAATGTCGCGGGCATCGCGTATTCGCCACGCGGATTGCTCTCCAACGCGAAAATGAAGGCTTTTGCCGATAAGTATTTTCCGGCGCAGACTTTCGAAGACTTGAAGATCCCCTTTGCAGCAACAGCCTGTGATATTGAGTCGGGTGATGAAGTGATCTTCAGTAACGGTGACATGGTTTTGGCAATTCGCGCAAGCTGTGCCATCCCCGGAGTGTTTATGCCGGTCGAAGATAGCGAGGGGCGTATGTTCATAGACGGCGGCGTTGTTTCGCCGGTACCGATAAACGCGATAAAAGCTTTCGGGCCGGACATCGTTATTGCGGTTGATCTGATGGCGTGCGGAGCCTCGTTTTGGGGAAAACCGATGACTTTTGTCGGCACGATCTTTCAGTCTGCAATGATGCTGCTTCGAAGCGCTTCACGAAACCAACATTACGCAGCAGATGTTGTGATCGCGCCTGAGATCGCGCATATCCGGCCTGACCAGATGAGCAGGGCAACCGAACTATTCGAGCTCGGAAAAGCCGCTGCTGAAAATGAAATTGGAAAGATAAAAGAACTACTGGCCGATCACAAGAATGCGCGAGCGTAGGTTTGGCGAGCAACGCGGTCAGCGGAAGTGGAGCGTTTCGAGGGTTTTCGTGTTGACGGCCGCTTGAGGTTCGGTTTATCCGCTTCCGCAGATGAAGGTTTTATCTCAAATTCGATGTTTCGCACCTTCTTTCCATCAATGAAGATATCGACCCTATATTTTCCAGCAACCCAAAGTCCATCTGGACTCCCGCTAAAATTTACGCGGCTCTCATTTTCTTTGGTCGTATAACTTGTGGAAACGATCCTTGATTCCGGCTTCACGCCCGGCACCTTAGACGCAACGAAATCCATCTTAACTAACGCAACTCCCGGTGCATAAAGCTTTACAACACAGAAGATCGGGACATCGGTCACCAAAAAATGCTCTGCGGCCTCGCCTGCGCGGCCTTCATCATTAGCTTTAGCAAGAAATATTTCGGAAATGATGGGCGGAGCGGAACCATCGGCTTCCTGCGCCGCAAGATTGCTTGCAAGAAAAGTAAAAAACATTAAAAACGCAGCAAATTTCATGCGGCACCTCGGCGAAAACCGAATCAGAAAGAGGGCATCTGTTTGAACCAACTTCCGCTGGATAAGTTGCACACAACGAAAATAAAACAAGGTTTATCTGGCTGGAAGACGAGCCGAGATCGCTCGTCGAAGAGCCTCTGCGTCGCCTGCTGGGATGATTTCGATGCCGTCGACGCCAGATACCCCACAGTTTTCAGAGGCGAGGACCGGCACGCCATTTGCCGCTGCGGCGAGCAGGCGCCTTGGCCGGTGTTCGACATATGCCGGTATAACAACGAGGTCAGCATAATTCAGCCAATCATCGCCGCCGCGTTCCGCATTGAAGCCCTCCCAAAAGCTTGCGCTTTCGATGCTAGGGCCAATGATCAAAAGCCTAAGATCGAGGCCGCGAATCGCATCTCGAAGTTCGTAGCATCCTTTACGGCCGAGGGTCGATGCTGGAAAAACGATGACCGGTTTTTCATTCTGGGATTTGGTCCGCGGCTTTCCATCGGGCATCTGCCAATCGATCAATTCGGCCCGTTCACGAAAGAGGGCGGCGATGTGCGTGTGTGGAGTAATAACCTTGCTCGCATGAGCAAGAGCTTCCGCTTCCGTATCGACCAGCCAGGATTCAGCTCGAAAATCACCTAGTGTTGTGCTTTCTGGATGAAGTTTTGCCGCAGCGTCCAACGTCCTTTGCAGTTCGTTCATGGGTAACGCGGACATCAAAACGTCGAATGTTCGGCCACCCAGATGCCCATCGCGCCAAAGAAATGGCAATAGGTTTTGCTGCACCACTACATGCAATACGTCATATTTCAGCCGCTTTGCATAGCTTCGTGCAAGCATTTCGTACATCGCCAAAAGATTGCGTTGCCGGGCCGCACCTTGGGCCGCGAGCTTTCGCGAACGATAAGAACGTATCGCTGTGGGCACCAGACTTTGTTTCACGGAATCAAAGCCGTTCGTATTCCATGCGTAGTTCGACTTTTTAAATCGTTTCCCGTCCAACGGTAATAAAAACAGATCGTTCTTTGTTCGAACGTTCTGAATATATATGTCAAATTCCGGCCACACATCGTCAACCAGAAATGCTGTGCGTCCAAAATTGGCGGTGGTCGGTTTTGCAACGACGCGATGGCAGTCCATCTCGCACGTCGCGCATGACCGCGGATGCTGGAAATTTCCTACGAAGGGCGACAGTTTGTGCAGCTTGCCATTGCCGTTTTGCGCGCCCTTAAATCGTACAAGCAGATCGGAACTGTCCAATTGTGCATCTATCCTCAGAGGACCGTGCGAACGAAAACGCAGATCTACATAGTTCCAAAAAACCGTAGCGTCCCGGTCCTTTTCGGCCAAAGATCCAGCAATAGTTTGGGTGTGCGCGTGACGTTCTACGATCTCCAGGTCCGCGTCGAGTGCAGCGTCATACAATGCATTCGAAAGCTGGCACAGCCCGCCGCCGACGTTCGGGATGATACAGCCTTCGCGAAGCTCTCGGCCTGCAACAAATCCGCGAAATCGGGATGAACGGCCGACGTGCTTCCAAAAGCTGAAAACTTCACCTGCCGGGATCTCTATCCCATTCAGGCTGTTGACAGCGATCCTTAGATTATTTATTTTACCCGCGACCAGAAATCGTTCGGCTGGCTCAGTCT
>JBJMGN010000142.1:0-8240 GCA_045807885.1 Pyrinomonadaceae bacterium
TTCCGGCGGAGCGATCCTCGGTGACCGCATCCGTATGGCGACTCTGGGGCTTGATAAAAAGGTCTTCATTCGTTCGATGGCGACGCGCGGCAATCTCGGCGGCTTGTCGCGTGCGACGGTCGATGCGGTTGCGATCCTTGACGCTGGTGGCTTCGACAAAGTGATCGTCGAAACGGTTGGCGTGGGTCAGGACGAGGTTGAGATAGTAAAAACTGCCGATGTTTCGGTCGTGGTGCTCGTTCCTGGAATGGGCGACGACATCCAGGCTATTAAGGCCGGAATCATGGAGATCGGCGATGTTTTTGTGATCAACAAGGCAGACCGCGAAGGCGTTTTGCGCACGCAGAAGGAGCTCGAAGCATTATTGAATCTCGCACACCGGCCGGACATGTGGAATCCGCCGATCGTGAAAACCGTCGCTACCGAGAGTAAGGGCATCGAGGATCTTTCGTCTGCAATTCTTGCATATCTCGAATATCAACGCTCCGGCACGCAGAATAAAGAGCGGCGAACGGCTATCGCGCGCTGGCGGCTTACCGAGCTTTTACAGGAGAGACTTCTGTCTGATCTCTTAGGAAACAATGGAACCGGCGAAAAATTGGAAGAATTGTCCGTCAAGATCGCCGATAAAACGATCGATCCGTATTCGGCAGTCGAGGAGCTTTTGCAGAAGCCCGCACGTTAGTAAGGGGCGTAATTGGCATTATATGGTTGGTCGACTTACGATCAATTGCTTAGTCATTTTGCATTGAAGCCTGCCCCCTCCCGACAGGAGGCCCCTGCATTTATATGAAGATCAATCATCTCGGCATCGCTACAAATGGCATCGACGACGCCCTGAAATTCTGGGCTGATGCGCTTGGGCTGGAGAATGTGCATACAGAAGTGGTTGAAGATCAGAAGGTCCGCGTCGCCATGCTTCCGATCGGCGAAAGCCGGATCGAACTGCTCGAACCCACCAGCAATGACTCACCGATCAGCAAATTTCTCGAAAAACGCGGCGGCGGGATCCACCACATAGCTGTTGAGGTCGATGACATAAATGCCGCACTCAAAAACCTGAAAGAAAAGGGAATGCGGCTTATCGACGAAAACCCAAGGGCAGGTGCCGAGGGCTGTCTTGTTGCCTTTGTCCACCCCTCATCCGCCAATGGCGTCCTGTTAGAATTGGTGCAATCTATCAAATCCTAAATGCATCCTAGTTGTTTCGACCCGGGTTTGTTATCATATCCGTTTGATTTTCGGACATCTGGGTTAATTAAACATCTGTGAGGATCTTACATTGAGCAGTCTAACTAAGGGCCTAATTTTATTACTCGTAATTCTCGGTATTGGCGGAGCGTTGGTCGTTTGGAAGAACAAGGTCGGCGGACATGCCGGCGCCAATTTCAACAGCATCAGCAAAGAAGAGATCGAAACGCTTCTCGCTGACGTGGCAAAAAGCGACCCCGTCGCACTCAAGCGTCTTGCAGAAGACCCTGAGATGAAAAAGCAGCAGCTCGACAGCCTAAAGCAGCTTCTTGCGTTTGCCAGCGAGGCGCAGCGTGAAGGCATTACGAATGAAAAGCCGCACAAGCAGGAGCTCGAGAATATTGCCCAGGAAGTCGTCGCTGTTAACTACGACCGTGATTTGAATAAGGACAAGGGGCCGATGCCGCCTTTCGGTTTTATCGGTGAGGACCGCGTCAAAGCGTTTTGGGGCGAAGGTGAGCAGCCGCCGGCAGGCTGGTGGGATAATTTCAAGAACAAGATCGGCCTCGGCAAAGAGGACCATAATCTCGAATTCGATAAATTCATTGCGACGAAGCTCGAGATCCTCGGCGAAAGCAATCCGAAGATGAAGGATCATCAGCTTACCGACGATGAGCGGCAGCAGGCCCGCGACTTTTTTGCGAAGATCCAGATCTACAACGACGAGTACAACGACAAATTGGCAAAAGGCGAGATCTCCCAGGATCTTCAGAAAAAGATCGAGCTTCAATCAAAGCTGCAGCAGGCACAGTATCTTGCACGTGTCTATGCGACAAAGTCGGCCGAAAAGCTAAAGGTTAGCGACGAGGAAGTTGCAAAATACATCGCCGATCATCCGGATCTCGGTATTGAAGAAAAACGGGCAAAGGCACAGGGCGTGCTCGACCGGGCAAAGGCAGGCGAGGATTTCGCTGCACTTGCTAATGAGTTTACCGACGATCCGGGAAACAAAGATTCTAAAGGTGTTCAGCAAGGCGGCCTGTACAAAGACAACGCCAAAGGTAAGATGGTTCCGGAATTCGAAGCCGCTGCTCTAGCTCTTGAACCCGGACAAGTATCGCCAAATCTTGTTGAGACCGATTACGGTTTTCACATCATCAAACTCGAGAAAAAAGGCGTTAGTGATGACCCGAACCTCAAAGGTCAGGAAACCTACGACGCACGCCACATTCTTATCTCGACCGCTGTGAAGGATCCCGAAAGCCCGTTTGGCGGCGAAAAGCCCGTAAAGGCGTACGTTAAGCAGAAGCTGGAAGCGGAGAAGGAAAAGGCGGCACTCGAGGAGCTCGTTGCTAAAAACAACGTTACCGTGCCGGACGATTTCGCGGTTCCCGAGATAACTGATCAGCAGATCGAGGAAGCGATGAAGAAACGGCAGCAACAGCAGATGGGCGATTTCGAAGGACCCGGAGGCAGCGAAGGCGAAGAGCCCGGAGCGAGTGTTGATGCAAAGCCCAGCAAGAACGCACCAAAGAAGAAAGGTAAGTAACTCTGGAGTGAGCGAGTAGAATAATAAGGAATGGGAAATTTACGTTTCCCGTTCCTTTTTCATTTTATGGAGATCGGAGATTACAGGCTTGAGGTGGTTCCCGACACCGAGTTCTGGCTCGATGGCGGAGCGATGTTTGGCGTGGTGCCGCGGGCCCTCTGGCAGCGGCTAACCCCTCCCGATGAAAAGAACCGTATTCGCCTGACGATGAACTGCGTCTTTATCGATACGGGCAGGGAAAAGATCCTGATC
This sequence comes from Pyrinomonadaceae bacterium, assembly GCA_045807885.1. Classification (GTDB taxonomy): domain Bacteria; phylum Acidobacteriota; class Blastocatellia; order Pyrinomonadales; family Pyrinomonadaceae; genus OLB17. The sequence continues at coordinate 2,993 of JBJMGN010000142.1, forward strand.
GACACCGGGATCGGTGAAAAATGGAGCGAGAAAGAGGTCGAAATATACGGCATCAAACGCACCCGCCCATTTCGCGAATCACTTTTCGCGATTGCCCGCTGCCGGCCCGAAGACATAACGATAGTCGTCAATACACATCTTCATTTCGACCACGCCGGCGGCAATACATTGGATAGCGGACAGTCGAAGGTAGACGGTGAACATAAAGGCAGAAACGCTACCCCGGCTCCGCGAGGGCACCCCGAAGCGGATCGGGCGGTGATGGAGCGTACAGGCGATTTGCAGAAGCCTGCACGAAGTAAGAGCGAAAATCCGATTCCGCAATTCCCGAACGCCCGCTACCTTGTTTCAAAAAACGAATTCTCCGAGGCCGAAGATCCGCACGAACGCGAGCGGGCGAGCTACCTGCCCGAAAACTGGCGGCCAATGCAAGAAACCGGCCAGCTTGAGCTGATGCCGGATAATTACGAAGCTGTCCCCGGCCTTCGCCTGCAAACCGAACGCGGCCATTCGCCGACGATGCAGACATGGCGGCTCGACATGGGCGGCCAAACGGTCTATGGCTTTGCCGATCTCATCCCGACACGACATCACCTGCCATTGCCGTGGATAATGGGCTACGACCTCGAGCCGGCCCTGACGCTCGAATACAAAAAACGCACCCTTCCGCAGGCCGTTTCCGAGCGCTGGCTATGCCTCTTCTACCACGATCCGGAAATGCCTCTTTGCCGCCTTACCGAAGAAAACGGCAAGTTTCTTGCAATTGCGATCTAAACCAAAAGAGATCGGTGTGTAGCTGTCCAGGCGTTGTTATTACCCATTAGCCCGTCCCTTCTCGCCGTGTTTCGCAAATAAAACTCTTTACTATCCGTGCATTCCCTGATACGCTGTTTCGCGAGGCGTAATGCGCCTATCGATCTTTGACAACTTATGTGTGAGTACCCCAAAGCCCAACCCGTTATGGAGCACTCCCTCCGAAAACACGAGAATCCTGAAAAAAATGCATGGGACAGTGGGACACTTTGGGACGAGGGCGAAAAAGTTTTTTTCAAAAATCGCGTAAGTTCATGCCTAAACTGACTCTAACTGTTGCAGATGCGTAACTTATTTGTCCCGCCAAGGTGCGGGACAAGCCCGGGACAGCGGCAGGACAAAGCCGGGACAGAAGCGGGACAGAGTGCAAAAGACTGCATTCAATCAGGGCGCTTTGGAGTGACGTTTTCGATCCACCATACGTCGACGTTCACCGGGCCAGCGGCATGGAGGAGAGCATCGCGTTGTTGTTCGGGAAGGCTGTTGGCGGAAAAAAGGTCGGACTCGTATTCGTGAAGCGTCGCGGGCCGAAGCGGCCAGGGCTGATGATGTATTCGGCAGCGGTAGATCTGTTTGTTGTACTCGGTGTAAAGACAGTAACGTTCGACAAGGAAGAAATCGAGCGATCCTGGAACTGCTTCGTCTGGAGCTGATTCGCTTATGGTCCATCGGGCATGAAAACGGGCGCGATTTTCTGCCGGCCGCTTTAATGTGTAGTCGATCGTGTTTCCGTTTTCTGTCAGGTCTATCTGGGAATAAAAATACGGCAAGTGATAAAAGATCCGGGCGCCCCATACCGTAAGGGCCGAATTAGCATCGAGCGAGAAAAACCATACGCCCGGTTCACCATCGAGGTGGACATAAGTGCGAACATTGGTCTCATGAAAGCTGCTTATCATGGGAATCGGCGGCACGTAAACAGGTCGAACATTCCAAAGTGTGAAGGGCGCAAGGGCGATCCATGCATCGCCATCGAAGGTGTCGATCTGGAGAGGTTCAGGTATCAGCGGACGTAGGACATCTACCGGCAGCCGCCAATGCATGAAGAGCATCTTGTCCCAGGATTGTTGCATTACAGGCGAGCCCTCTGGCCGTTGCCTGGCAATCACCCGATCTTCGGGCTTGAGTTCGTTTTGCATAGTCGGGAAACAGAGTACCTGTTAGCCGGTCAGTTGGTTTGTCTTTCGAGAAACAGTATCGATAGCAATATCCAAACCGGAAATACTGTAAGTTTTTGCAAAGTTCAAGCCGCGTGAGTACCGGTTTTACGGGATTCTGTTACAATTTCGGAATTACAGTTTCAAAATTTACTTTCACTACGGAGATCACCCATATGAAACGCACCGCTGCTTTCGCGTTGATGCTTGCGATGTGCACGCCGATGTTTGCACAGGTCCAGCCGAGTAAGACCCAACTTGCCGAGATGGATAAAAAGGGGAAATCGAGTTCCTCAACAGCTAAGTCCGTTTCGAACAAGGAGGGAAGCTCGAAACCGGCACAGCCGCTGAATGTCGAGTACACGGAATCGATCCTCAAGAACACGACTGACAAGATGTTTTTGACCGAGATCGTCGATCACCTTCCGGCGTCGTCGAAAGTGCCGAGCCCCGAAAAGGTGCTTGGCTATCCGGTCGGTACGCCAAACAAGCTTACGTACACGAAGGACCAATATAAGTATTATCGCGAGCTCGAAAAATCGACGGCACGCGTAAAGACCTTTACAGCACCGGAGAAAAGCGAACAGGGCCGAGAGCAAATGCTGGTAGTCGTTTCTGACGAGGCAAATATTGCTAAGCTCAACCATTACAAAGAGATAACGTCGAAACTTGCCGATCCGCGAACGATAAGCGACGAGGTCGCAAAGCAGCTAACCGCTGAAGGCAAAGCGATCTACTGGGCTTCGGGTTCGATCCATTCCTCGGAAACCGGTTCGCCCGAAATGCTGATGGAGATGGCCTATCGAATTGCCGTGGAAGATTCGCCGATGATCGAAGCCATCCGCAAGAACGTGATCGTGATGATAACGCCGACGCTCGAGGTGGACGGCCGCGACGCGATGGTTGACCTGTACAATTACCGCAAAGCGAACGAAGGAAAACGGTCGCCTGGATTGATCTATTGGGGAAAGTATGTCGCACACGACAACAACCGCGATTCGATGGGAATGGCGCTCGCCCTAACCCGCAATCAGATGTCGCAGTTTCTGGATTTTCACCCGACCGTGCTACACGATCTGCACGAATCGGTTCCATTCCTTTACACGTCGACCGGTACTGGCCCGTATAATGCATGGCTCGATCCGATGGTCGTAAATGAGTGGCAGGAGCTGGCATACCATGAGATCCAACAGATGACACAACGGGGTGTTCCCGGCGTTTGGACCCACGGTTTCTATGACGGCTGGGCACCGAACTATATGTTTTATGTCGCTAACGGACATAACTCAATAGGTCGTTTCTATGAGACATTCGGCAATGGAGGAGCGGACACCCAATGGCGTACCGTGCCGAACACTTCGACAAGCCGCGATTGGTTTCGGCCGAATCCGCCGCTGCCGCGTGTAAATTGGTCGATTCGCAACAATATTAATCTTCAGCAGAGCGCGATCCTGATCGCGATGAAATACGTCGCCGACAATAAGGAGAAATTCCTCGATAACTTTTACGTTAAGGGCAAGCGTTCGATCGCAAAGGCTCGAACCGAGGGTCCTGCCGCATACGTTCTTCCTGTCAGTGAGACTCGGCCGACCGAAGCCGCCGACCTTGTTAATTTGTTGAAATTGCAGGGCGTGGAGATCCAGAAACTGACAAAAGACGTTGAAGTAAAGGATGGTAAGTTCGGAGCCGGAAGTTATGTCGTGCGCATGGACCAGCCGTACTCGCGTATGGCCGATATGCTGCTCGACACGCAATACTACAACGTGAACGATCCGCGTCCTTACGACGACACTGGATGGACACTCGGGCCGCTTCGAAATGTAAAGACAGTCCGAGTGAAAGACGCAAAAATTCTCGATTCCGCAATGGCAATGACCAGCGGTCCTGCGAAAGTAACCGGCAGCGTCGAAGGCAGCGGAAAGGCCGGGTTTGTTGTAAATCATACGGGTGAAAGCGCGATCGCACAGCTACGGTACCGTTTGAAGGATGTGAAGTTCTCATCAGCTGAAGCTGACTTTAAGGTCGGCGAAAAGAGCTTCAACGCGGGATCGTACATCATCAAGTCGGACGGGAATCCTTCCGATCTGACTTCGCAGGTGACGAACGCTGTTACCTTACTGGGCTTGAAGGCGGTTGCAGTAGATAAGCTACCGGACGTGGCCCAGCATCCGATCGGTACGCCGCGAATCGCTCTGATTCACACCTGGTTGAACACGCAGGACGAAGGCTGGTATCGTATCGAGCTTGATCGGCTTGGGATCCCTTATGATTACCTTTCGGACCAGGATGTAGCCAAGATGTCCGACCTACGTTCGAAGTACGACGCGATCATCTTCGGGCCAATTCGGACAAGTGCCCAGAATATCGTTCGCGGCAACCCGAAATTCAGCGAGTCGGAAGGGCCGATCCCCTGGAAGAAATCAGGCGTAACGCCGAACATGGGTGACTCGCCGGACCAAACGGACGACATTCGCGGTGGCCTTGGCATTAACGGTGTAGCGAATATTCAGCAATTCATCGAAGCCGGCGGCTTGTTCATTACGGTCGCTGACAATGCGTCGCTGCCGATCGATTTTGGAATGGTCAGCGGCGTGACGATCCAGACGTCCACGCAGCTTCAGGCAAGAGGGTCAGTAATTAACACGGTCTTTGCAGACCGAAAGAGTCCGATCGCTTACGGTTACGACGAACGGCTTGCCGTTTATTTTAACCAGACGCCGCTACTTCAGGTAGCTCAGATCGGCGGTCCTGGCGGAGGTGGTGGCGGATTCGGCGGCCAGGGAGCTACGACCGGACGACCGACGGGTCGCGGCGGTGTTGACGATCCCGACCAGGTTCAGGGCAGAAAGCCTGATGACGCGACGCTTCCGACGCCCACTCCCGATCCGGCCCAAGTCCCGCCGTTAGCAACGAGGCCGCGTGTCATCCTTCGCTTCGCGCCGGAAAAAGAACTGCTCGTGAGCGGCATGCTGGCAGGCGGTTCGGACCTTGCGGGGAAAGCAGCGGTGGTCGATGTTCCGGTTGGTCGAGGCCACGTTGTGATGTTTGCCAATAACCCGATGTGGAGACATCAGACCCACGGGAGTTTCTCACTGCTTTTCAATGCGATACTGAATTATGACAACCTTGGCGTTCAGCGTTCGGAACCAAGACCAGCTACGTCGCCGAGGCCTGCCGACGAAGAACAGTAATTGATCCATCGATACAAAAAGCAGGAAGTTTCGGCTTCCTGCTTTTCTAGTTTGCCGACGCTGATACGGCTAAGGTGTTCCAGTACA